>NZ_JBEYVJ010000038.1:0-39982 GCF_040643935.1 Kitasatospora sp. NPDC047058
CCTGCTGGCCGGTCCTGCACCCGCAGCAGCAACAGCTCCTGACGCGGATCGGGATCACCACTGCCGCGGCCTCGGTCCCCCAGCGGCCCGGACGCGACGCTGGTGGCGCCGGTCCAGGTGCTGGTCTGCGCGGGCTTCGCGGCCGGGGCGGTGTGGGCCTGGGCGCTGATGGCGGTCACCAGCGGGAGGGCGAACGCGGCGCCGGTGACGGCGGTGGCGATACCGATGCGGGCGGCGCGGGGCAGGGCGATACGACGAGCCTGTGCGGGCATGGAAGAGTTCCTCTCCGACGCCTGCGAGGTGAGCTGTCGGGTTCGGGCTGGAGTTGCCCGGCCGCATTCCGCGGCTTCACCCCAAGCCGGACCGTGAATTCCGGTCCGGCGACTTACCTTTGGGTCCCCCGCTCCTGCCGTACAGAGTTCAGTTCGTACCACCGGGCAGCGGCAGGACTAGGCGTTCCACCCGGTGGCCACCCGGGCTGACGCCGGGCGGTCGCTGAACTAAAACCCATCCGTCCGGGTGAAGCAATGTCGATCTCTTGAACGCGTAACAAAGCCTGCAACAGCCGTGACGCTCCGGATGATCGGCTGCACAGTACGTGCACAATCGATTAACCGCGCGCCACTGATCCGCGACACTCCGCCGATTTCGGGACCCGTCCGCACACGTCCGGTCACGGAAAGCCAACCACCGACACGCCCCCGGTGAGCCTTGTCACGTGGCGCCCCGGGGCGGACGATCGGGCCGTGGCCACTTCCGAGGCCGGCACCCTGCGCCTGGGCACCGCGCAGGGCCGCTGGGTACTACTGGCGACGGTGCTCGGATCCAGCATGGCGATGCTCGACGGCACCGTGGTGAACGTCGCGCTGCCCCGGATCGGCACCGACCTCGACGCCCCGCTCGCCGCCCTGCAATGGACGCTGAACGCCTATCTGCTCACCCTGGCCGGGCTGATCCTGCTCGGCGGCGCACTCGGCGACCGCTACGGCCGGCGCCGGATCTTCCTGCTCGGCGTGGTCTGGTTCGCCGCCGCCTCGGCGGCCTGCGCCGCCGCACCCACCATCGACGTGCTGATCGCCGCCCGCGCGGTGCAGGGCGTCGGCGGGGCGCTGCTCACCCCGGGGTCGCTGGCGATGCTCCAGGCGGTATTCCACCCTGACGACCGGTCGACGGCGGTCGGCCTCTGGTCCGGCCTCGGCGGGGTGTCGGCCGCGGTCGGTCCCTTCCTCGGCGGCTGGCTGGTGGACGGCCCGGGCTGGCGGTGGATCTTCCTGCTGAACGTCCCGCTGGCCGCACTGGTGGTCGTGGTGGCCTCCCGCCACGTGCCGGAGAGCCGGGACGAGAGCGCGACCGGCCGGTTCGACGTGCTCGGCGCGGTCCTGGCCGCGCTGGCGCTCGGCTCGGTCACCTACGCCCTCACCGCGGCCGGCGACGGACTGTCCGCCCGGGTGTGGGTGAGCGGTGCCGCCGGGCTGCTGCTCGGCGCGGCCTTCGTGGTGGTCGAGCGCCGCACCCCGGAGCCGATGCTGCCGCTCGGCCTCTTCTCCTCCCGGTTGTTCACCGCGGTGAACCTGGTCACCCTCTGCGTCTACGCGGCCTTCAGCGGGGTCTTCTTCCTGCTGGTCGTGCAGCTGCAGATCGTCGCCGGCGTCTCCCCGCTGGTCTCCGGGCTGGCCCTGGTGCCGATCACCGTGCTGATGCTGGGGCTGTCCGCCCGGGCCGGCCGGCTGGGCAAGCGGATCGGCCCGCGGCTGCCGCTTACCGTGGGCCCGCTGCTCTGCGCGGCCGGCGTGCTGCTGATGCTGCGGATCGGCGCCGACGCCTCGTACTGGACGGACGTGCTGCCGGCCGTCACCGTGATGGGCTGCGGGATGGTGCTGCTGGTGGCGCCGCTCACCGCGACGGTGCTGGCGGCGGTGGAGGTGCGGCACGCGGGCATCGCCAGCGGGGTGAACAACGCCGCCGCCCGTGCGGCCGGACTGCTGGCGGTCGCCGCGCTGCCCGCGCTGGCCGGCCTCAGCGGTGACGCCTACCAGGTGCCCGCCTCGGTGGACGCCGCCTTCCGGACCGCGATGCTGATCTGCGCCGGGCTGCTCGTCACCGGCGGGCTGACCGCGTTCGCCACCGTCCGCGGCAACGTCCTGGCGGCCGAGGACCACCCGGTGGCCGAACCGGACTGCCGCTACTCCTGCGGCACCAACGCCCCGCCGCTGGACCCGGGCCACCTCACCGCCGAACACGGTGAGGGCCCCGCCACCGGACCGGCGGCAGGGCCCTCACCGGGCTGACCTCGCGTCAGAGAATGTCGCCCGGGGCGTACTTGGCGGCCTCCGGGTAGGCGGCGGCGACGGCCTCGACCCGGCGGACCACCTCGGCGACCTGGGCGCCGGCGGCACCGGTGAAGGAGAGCTTGTCGGCCAGCAGCGCGTCCAGGGCGGCCCGGTCCAGCGGGATCCGCTCGTCGGCGGCGAGCCGGTCCAGCAGCTCGTTCTCCCGCGCACCGGCCCGCATCGCCAGCGCCGAGGCGACGGCGTGCTCCTTGATGACCTCGTGGCCGGTCTCCCGGCCGACGCCCGCGCGCACCGCGCCCATCAGCACCTTGGTGGTGGCCAGGAACGGCAGGTAGCGGTCCAGCTCGGTCTCGATCACGGCGGGGAAGGCGCCGAACTCGTCGAGCACGGTCAGGAAGGTCTCCAGCAGGCCGTCGAAGGCGAAGAACGCGTCCGGCAGCGCGACCCGGCGGACCACCGAGCAGGAGACGTCGCCCTCGTTCCACTGGTCGCCGCCCAGCTCGGCGGTCATCGACGCGTAGCCGCGCAGGATGACGGCCAGGCCGTTGACGCGCTCGCAGGAGCGGGTGTTCATCTTGTGCGGCATCGCGGAGGAGCCGACCTGGCCCTCCTTGAAGCCCTCCGTCACCAGCTCGTGGCCGGCCATCAGGCGGATGGTCTTGGCCAGGCTGGACGGCGCGGCGGAGAGCTGGACGAGGGCGGAGAGCACCTCGAAGTCCAGCGAGCGCGGGTAGACCTGGCCGACCGAGGTGAGCACGTTCTCGAAGCCGAGGTGGCCGGCCACCCGGCGCTCCAGCTCGGCGAGCTTGTCGGTGTCGCCGCCGAGCAGGTCCAGCATGTCCTGGGCGGTGCCGACCGGGCCCTTGATCCCGCGCAGCGGGTAGCGGGCGACCAGCTCCTCCAGGCGGCGGAAGGCGACCAGCAGCTCGTCCGCGACGGTCGCGAAGCGCTTGCCCAGCGTGGTGGCCTGCGCGGCGACGTTGTGCGAGCGCCCGGCCATGACCAGCTCGGAGTGCTGGGCGGCGAGCCGGCCCAGGCGCACCAGCACGGCCACGGTGCGGTCGCGCACGTGCTCCAGCGACTGGCGGATCTGCAGCTGCTCGACGTTCTCGGTGAGGTCCCGGGACGTCATGCCCTTGTGGATCTGCTCGTGACCGGCGAGCTCGCTGAACTCCTCGATCCGGGCCTTCACGTCGTGGCGGGTGATCCGCTCACGGGCGGCGATCGAGCCGAGGTCGACCTGGTCGATCACCCGCTCGTAGTCGGCGACGGCATTCTCGGGCACCTCGACGCCGAGGTCCTGCTGGGCCTTCAGGACGGCGAGCCACAGGTGGCGCTCGAGGACCACCTTGTGCTCGGGGGACCAGAGCTGGGCCAGGGTCGCCGAGGCGTACCGGGAGGCCAGGACATTGGGGATCTGGGGCTTCGCGCTCACGCTTCGCAAGCCTAACAGCCGAGGTCAGCCGGACCGGCGCCACCCGTCGGCCCGTCGCCCCCCGGGCGACCGCGGCACCCTGCCCGCGCCGGGAAACCGGCCGCGGGCACGGCGCCGCGCCTGCCCGCGCCCCGACGTCCGCGGAAACCGGCGGGACTACTGGCCGCCGGCGGCCCGGCCGGCCAGCACCGGGAGCACCTGGGCACAGATCGAGTGCAGCGCGACCCGCTGCTCGTCGGTCATCGCCTCGAAGGCCTGATGGGTGCGGGCCATCTCACCGCGGATCAGCCCCAGGATCTCCCGCCCCTGCCCGGTGATCACGACGATCTTGACCCGGCGGTCCCCGGCCGCCGCCTCGCGGTTGGCCAGGCCCAGCGACTCCAGCCGGTCGACGATGCCGGTCACGTTCGACGCGTCACAGCCGAGCCGCCCGGCCAGCGCCCGCATCGGCACCGGTTCCTGGACCGCGCCCAGCGCCTTCGCCTGGGAGGAGGAGAGCCCGTGCCGGGCGGCGGCCGCCGCGAAGTCCTGGAAGTAGGCGGCGCCGACGGCGGCCAGCACCTCCATCAACTCGGCGTTGGTCGGTACGGTCGTCGTCGCTGTCGAACCCATGGGACCAGCGTACGGCGGAGTGCTTCAGCAACTCAAGATTTGACCACGGCAAAGGTCCGGAGGCCAACCGCCCCGCGGCCCGGCTCAGAGCACCAGCTGGTCGAAGAGGCGCCGCAGCTCCGCCTCCGGGTCGCCGGTCAGCCCGGTGTGCACCGGCCCCGGCTGGACGATCGCGCTGCGCGGCGCCGTCAGCCAGCGGAAACGCTGCCCGGGGCTGTCCGCCGCCGCCGGACCGGCCTCCGGGCCGCCCGTGCAGATCGCCTCGATCCCGTGCAGCGCACGCCGCACCCCGGCGACGTCCGCCACCGGGTCCAGCGCCAGCAGCCGGCCCTGGTCCAGGTGGGTCCGCGCGGCCAGGTGCGCGTTCTGCCGGCAGTACAGCAGCACGCCGACGTTGACGCACTCGCCGCGCTCCACCCGGGGCACCGCCCGGATCACCGCGTACTCGTAGTCGTGCAGCTCGGCGACGGCCGGCGGGGCCGGCGGTACGGGCTCGGTCATGCGGGCACCTCCGGCAGCCAGTCGCGCGGACCGGCCAGTCGCCCGGTCAGCTGGGCGCGGTACGCGGCGCGCACCGCCTCGGGCGAGTCGAACCCCGGCTCGTCGGCCAGCCAGACGTCCGGGATCTGCGCCACCGCCCCCTCGATCGCCGCCTCGGCCAGCGGGGCGAGCGTCTTGTCCGCCGCCACCAGGTCCGGCTCGGCCGCCAGCAGCGCATGGTCGGACGCGTCGTACGGGCGGCGCACCCAGCCCGCCGCGCCGGCCCAGTGGTGATGGAAGATCAGGCTGGCGCCGTGGTCGATCAGCCGCAGCCCGCCGGTGGCGACCAGCAGGTTCGGATTGCGCCAGGACCGGTCGACGTTGCCGATCAGCGCGTCGAACCAGAGCACCTGCCCGGCCAGCCCGGCGTCCACGTCGAAGCAGAGCGGGTCGAAGTTGAGCGCACCGCTGACGAACGCCATGCCCAGGTTGCGGCCGCCGCTGGCCCGCATCTGGTCCTGGATCTGCGGATCCGGCTCACTGCGGGCGAGCACCGGGTCCAGGTCGACGGTGACCAGCTCCGGCACCGGCAGGCCCAGCCGCCGGCCGAGTTCGCCCGCCAGTACCTCCGCCACCAGCGCCTTGCGGCCCTGCGCCGCACCGACCCATTTCAGCGTGTACAGCCGCCGGTCGTCGGCCTCGACCAGGCCCGGCATCGAGCCGCCTTCTCGCAGTGGGGTCACGTAGCGGACCGCCGTCACCTCGGGGAGCACGCCGGACAGCCTATCGGGCATATGCCCACCCCGGCCCCCGCACCGCCCGACGCCGCTGCCACCCCTCCGCCGGAGGCACCCCACCCCTCCCCTCCGCCCCGCCTCCACCATCCGCACCGCCCCGGCGGCAGCGCGCCCGCCGCCACCACCGTCCAGCCCCTCCGCCATCCGCACCGCCCCGGTGGCAGCGCGTGCTGCTCCGTGCGAGTGTGGCGGGCAGTAGTGGCCTCGGACCCCGCGCGGTACGACCTGCACTGTGAGGATGAACGATGGAACGACCTCGGATCCTGATCGTGGGCGGCGGCTTCGCCGGACTGGAGTGCGCTCGCCGCCTCGAACGCAAGCTCTCGCCCTCGGAGGCCGAGATCTCGCTGGTCACGCCGTTCAGCTATCAGCTCTACCTGCCGCTGCTGCCGCACGTCGCCGCCGGCGTGCTCACCCCGCAGTCGGTCGCGGTCTCCCTCCGCCGGTCGCTCCGCCGCACCCACATCGTCCCGGGCGGCGCGATCGGCGTGGACCCGCGCTCCAAGGTCTGCGTGGTCCGCAAGATCACCGACGAGGTGGTCGCGCAGAAGTACGACTACCTGGTGCTCGCCCCCGGAAGCGTCACCCGCACCTTCGACATCCCCGGCCTCACCGACTACGCCCGCGGCATGAAGACGCTCGCCGAGGCGACCTACGTCCGCGACCACGTGATCGCCCAACTCGACCTCGCCTCCGCCACCCTGGACCAGCGGGAGCGCGAGTCCCGGCTCCAGTTCGTGGTGGTCGGCGGCGGCTACGCGGGCACCGAGACGGCCGCCTGCCTGCAGCGCCTGACCACCGCCGCCTCACTGCGCTACCCGCGGCTGGACGTCCGGCAGATCAAGTGGCACCTGATCGACATCGCCCCGAAGCTGATGCCCGAACTCGGCGACGCCCTGGGCAGGGCCGCCCTGGAGGTGCTGCGCGGGCGCGGCATCGAGGTCTCGCTCGGCGTCTCGGTGGCCGAAGTCGGCGCCGAATCGGTCAAGTTCACCGACGGCCGGGTCCTCCCCTGCCGCACCCTGATCTGGACGGCCGGCGTCGCGGCCAGCCCGCTGATCGGCACGCTGGACGCCGAGACCGTCCGCGGCCGGATCGCGGTGACCGCCGAGATGCGGGTGCCGCAGTTCGAGGGCGTCTTCGCCCTGGGGGACGCGGCCGCGGTGCCGGACCTCGCCAAGGGCGACGGCGCGGTCTGCCCGCCGACCGCCCAGCACTCCGCCCGCCAGGGCCGGGCGGTGGCGAACAACGTGATCTCCGCGCTCCGCAACCAGCCCCTGGAGCCGTATTACCACAAGGACCTGGGTCTGGTGGTGGACCTCGGCGGCAAGGACGCGGTCTCCAAGCCGGTCGGCGTCGAACTGCGCGGCGTCCCGGCCCAGTTGGTGGCACGCGGCTACCACCTGATGGCGATGCGCACCAACGTCGCCAAGTTCCGGGTCGGCGCCAACTGGCTGCTCAACTCCGCCGCCGGCGACGACTTCGTCCGGACCGGCTTCCTGGCCCGCCAGCCCGCCCGGCTGCGTGACTTCGAGTACACCGACGCCTATCTGACGAAGGATCAGGTCCGCGCGCACGCCCAGGCCCTGCTGGCCAAGGGCTGACCGGCGGCGGACCGGCGGCGGCCCGGACGCCCGGCACCCCTGCCGCTCCCACGACAGGGGCACCGGGCGCTCCCCGCCGGCTACTCCGCGCTCAGGTACATCCCGCTCGCGTCCTGCCCGGCCGTGTTGCGGCACGCGTAGTCGCCGCTCGGCCGCGCGTACAGGAGGGTCAGGCAGCGCCCGAGGGCCTGCTGGCCGTAGTAGTTCGGGTGCATGGACTCCTGCACGGTGCCCTGCGAGGCGCTGAGCCCGGAGTCGACGAAGCGCGCCCACTCACCGGTGGTCGCGGACGGCGCGGTGGCCGAGGTCGCCTGCCGGGCCGACGTCGAGCAGACCTCACGCCCCTGCAGCATGTCGCCCAGGTCGAGGAACTGCACGCCCTTCGCGGCGGCGACGCCCGCCAGCGCCCGGGAGATCTGCGGCACCAGCGAGTCGCGCGCCCAGTCGGCGTCGCCGTCCCAGAACGGGCAGCCGCCGGT
This sequence comes from Kitasatospora sp. NPDC047058, assembly GCF_040643935.1. Classification (NCBI taxonomy): domain Bacteria; kingdom Bacillati; phylum Actinomycetota; class Actinomycetes; order Kitasatosporales; family Streptomycetaceae; genus Kitasatospora; species Kitasatospora sp. NPDC047058. The sequence goes on from NZ_JBEYVJ010000038.1 coordinate 7,699, forward strand.
GTCGGCGCGGCTCCAGCCGCTCTCCGGGTAGCGCATCTCCGTGCTGCGCGGGATCGGCGACGGGTAGGACTGCAGCACGATCCGGTAGTCGCCGGTCCGGTAGCCGGCGCTCGACATGACCGCCCGGATCTCGTCCACCGCCTTGCCCACGCCGGCCATCGCGGCGGGCATCCGGGAGTCGATCTCCCCCTGCTGGTCGTCGTGGCAGTAGGAGTACCAGATCAGGTAGTCCTTGACGCAGGCGGTGATCACGTCGGAGAAGCCGAGGTCGTTGCCGCCGATCGAGAGCGTGATCAGCTTGACGTTGTACTGGCTCGCCACGGAGGCGAGCTGGTCGGCCTGCGGGGCCTCGCCCTTGAACGACTGGCCGCCGTTGGCGGCGCGGTAGACGTTGGCGGCGACGGCCCCGGAGCACGCCAGGTTGATCTGGGCCTGCGCCGCCGAGGGCGCGCTGCGGACCTCCGCAACGTCCGAGCGGTCGCACCCGCTCGCGTACGTCGCGCCGTAGACGCGACTCGGGTCGTAGGCGCTGCCGGTCCAGGCCCGATCGGTGCCGGCCCGGCTGCCGCCGGTGACGACGGAGTTGCCCTTCCAGCGGCCGGCCTCGCCGGAGATGTAGCTGTCCCCCAGGGTGACACTGGCGGTGGTGCCCGTCCCGGCGGCGGCCCCGGCGGGTGCGGCGGCGACGGCGACCAGGCCGGCCGCGGTCAGCGGCACGGCCAGCGCGGCGGTGAACAGATGCCTGCCGAGACGGGCGAGGCGGTTGGTGCGGGTGGTTCTGCGGGTGATGCTCGAACAGCTTTCGGGCACGGCGGAACTCCTGCGGTCGGTCTCGCCCGCGGTGTGGGGGCGGGGAGACGCGGGGGTGAGGGTAGGCCGCCGGCCGGTGGCGCGATGAAGATGACATGCCCCCGCTTGTTACCGCTAGGTATCTGCACCAGGTTTCTCGCTGTGTTACCGACCGGTTCAGATCAGTCGCGCGACGGCACCCGCCGTTCCCAGGACGGCCGCCAGATCGTCGGCCAGCCGCGGTGCGTCGGCCGGGTCCAGCTCGGCAATGGTGATCCGCAGGCCGGGCGGGGACTGCAGCCGGAACCGCGCGCCCGGAGCGGCGACCCAGCCGCGCTGCACCAGCGCGGCCAGCGCGGTCGTCTCGTCCGCCACCGGCACCCAGACGTTGAGCCCGCTCGCCCCGTGCGCCTCGATGCCCCGGGCGGCCAGCTCGCCGAGCAGCGCGTCCCGCTTCGTCCGGTAGGCGGCCGCGACCCGGGCGACGGGCGCCGCGTCGGTGCGCCAGAGTTCGGCGACGGTGACCTGCAGCAGGTGGCTGACCCAGCCCGCCCCGAGCCGCTGCCGCCCGAGCACCCGCCCGATGGTGTCCGCGTCGCCGACCGCGACCGAGAGCCGCAGGTCCGGCCCGTACGCCTTGGCCGCCGAGCGCACCACCGCCCAGTGCTCGGACCCGGCACCGGCCAGCGGGTGGTACGGCTGGTCGACGATGCCGTGGCCGTGGTCGTCCTCGATCAGCAGCACGCCGGGGTGGCCGGCCAGCACCGCGCGCAGCTCCTGCGCCCGCGCGGCGCCGAGCGCGGCGCCGGTCGGGTTCTGCGCCCGGCAGGTGACCACCACCGCACGGGCACCGTCGGCCAGGGCGTCGGCGAGCGACCCGGGCAGCGGGCCGTCGTCGTCGAGCCGGACGGGCACCGCCCGCAGGCCGAGCGCGGGCAGCAGGTCCAGCAGGCTGCCCCAGCCCGGGTCCTCGACCGCGACGGCGTCGCCCGGGCGCAGCCGGGTGACCAGGATGCGTTCGATGGTGTCGAGCGCGCCGGAGGCGATGGCGACCGGCCCGGCGGGCAGGCCGTCGGCGGCGAAGCCCGCGGCGGCCAGGGCGAGCAGCCCGGGGTCGGCGGAGGGGCGCCCGTAGCGGACGGGGTCGCGCCGGGCGGCCTCGGCGGCGGCGGCCAGGGCCGGGGTGAGGTCGGGCAGCTGGGCCGGGTCGGGGTTGCCGTTGGAGAGGTCGCGGGCGTGCGGGGGGACGGGCATCCGGATCTGGTCGCGCGGGGTGGTCGCGGGCCGCGGGCGGATCCGGCTGCCCTTGCGGCCGGCGGTCTCGATCACGCCCCGGTCGCGGAGCAGCCGGTAGGCGGCGGCGACGGTGTTGGGGTTGACGCCGAGTTCGGCGGCCAGGTCGCGCAACGGGGGCAGGGCGGTGCCCGGTGCGAGCCGCCCGCTGCTGACGCCCTGCTCGACGTCGGCCGCGATATCGCTGGCGCGCCGTCCCTTGATCGGATAGTCTCCTAGCACAAAACAGATTATGCACTAGTACATAGAGGTTGTCATGTCAGGCAGCGCCGCGTCCTACTCCCGCACCCCGCGCACCACCCCGACCCGCTACAAGGACCGTGCGACCTGGGAGCAGGACGCCGTCCACGCCATCCTGGACAGCACCTACCTCTGCCACCTCGGTTTCATAGCCGACGGCGCGCCGGTCGTGCTCCCGACCATCTACGCCCGGGTGGGCGACCGCCTCTACATCCACGGCTCCACCGGCAGCCGTCCGATGCGCGGCGCCAAGGGCGACCAGGGCATGCCGGTCTGCGTCACCGTCACCCTGGTCGACGGCCTGGCGCTGACCAAGTCCGCGTTCAACCACTCGATCAACTTCCGCTCGGTGGTCGCCCACGGCACGGCCCACCAGGTCACCGACCCCGAGGAGCTCTCGGTCGCCCTGGACGCGCTGGTGGACCAGACCGTCCCCGGCCGCTCGGCCGAGGTCCGCCCGGCCAACGCCAAGGAACTGGCCGCCACCGCCGTCATCCGCCTGGTCCTGGACGAGGTCTCCGCCAAGACCCGCGACGACGACGCCAACGACGACGAGGCCGACGTCGACCTCCCGCACTGGGCCGGCGTGGTGCCGGTGACCACGGTGTACGGCACGCCCGTGCCGCACGCCTCCACCACCGTGCCGCTCCCCGCGCACCTGCGCGACTTCGTCGCCTGACGGGGGCCAGGCCATGCTGATCAGATCCTGGGACCGGGGCGACGAGGCCGAGTGGCGGGCCTGGCTCGCCGAGGGGCGCGACTTCGGCCTGCTCGCCGCCAACGGCCGGGCCGGCGAGGGCCCGGTGCTGGTCCCCACCCACTTCCTGCTGGACGCCGAGGCCGGCGAGATCCTGCTCCACCTCGCCGCGCCCAACCCGCTGCTCGCCGCCGTCCGCGCCGACCCGGCGGTCACCCTGGCGGTGACCGACGACTACGCCTTCGCCCCGGGCCACTGGCGCGGCGAGCCGGGCACGCCCACCAGCTTCTACGCCTCGGTGCACTTCCACTGCACGGCCGAGGTCGTCGAGGACGCGGCCGGCAAGGCGGAGATCCTCAACCGGCAGCTGGCGCACTTCCAGCCGGAGTCGCCGCAGACCCGGGTCACCCCCGGCGACGACCCCTTCGGCCGGCTGCTCCCCGGCCTGCGCGGGCTTCGGCTGACGGTCCGGGAGGTGCGGGCCAAGTTCAAGTACGACGACAAGAAGCCCGTCACCGAGCAGTACGCCCTGGCGGACCGGCTGGCCGGGCGCGGCCACGGCCTGGACGCCGGGGCCCGCACCCAGCTGCTCCGCCGCAACGCCCGGCGCGCGGAGCGCTGAACCCCGCACGCCCGGCGCGGCACACGGCACCCTCAGAGGGCGTTCGATAGGGGATTCCCCCCAACTGTCCGGCTTTGAATAGTGCGGCGCGGACTCGGTTCCAGGATCTCGTGGCGGCCGGGTCCGTGTCCGCGATATTGATCAACTGTGACGGAACGACGCCGGTATCCCTCGGACCTGAAGGACGATCAGTGGGAGCTCATCGAGCCCATGCTGCTGGAGTGGCGACGTACTCGCGCCGAAGGGCGTGAGCCCACGACCGGGCTGCGCGAGGTGGTGAATGCGATCCTCTACGTCGCGCGGACCGGGATCGCCTGGCGTTACCTGCCGCACGACTTCCCGCCCCACACCACCGTCTACGGGTACTTCAAGGAATGGGAACGCGACGGTACTACCGAGCAGGTCCACGACACGCTCCGTGACCAGCTGCGGGCGAAGAAGGGCCGTCGGATCCTGCCGACAGCAGCGATCATCGACGCCCAGTCCGTGAAGGCCTCACCCAACGCCCCGGCCGACAGCCAGGGCTACGACGGCGGGAAGCGGGTCAAGGGCCGCAAGCGCCACATCGCCACCGACACCCTCGGCCTGCTGCTGGTCCTGATCGTCACCGCCGCCGGGGTCCAGGACTCCGCCGGCGGCAAGCAGGTCCTGGACACCCTCGGCGCCCGGTGGCCCACGGTGACCAAGGCATGGGTGGACGCCGGCTACAACAACGGCGTCGTCAGGCACGGCGCCGCACTCGACATCGACGTCGAGGTCGTGGCCCGGGACAAGGAACAGAAGGGCTTCGTCGTGCAGCCGATCCGCTGGCGCGTGGAGCAGACCTTCGGGATCATGTCCCGGTACCGGCGCCTCCACCGCGACTACGAGGAACTGCCGGACCGGTCACGCTCGATGATCCAGTGGGCCATGGTGAACTCCATGGCCAGCCGTCTGACCGCCAGCCCGGACAGAACCGGGCAATACCTCCGCTCGAAACCACTCGCGGCAGCCTAAATCGGTATCGAACGCCCTCTCAGAGCGCGCCGCACCCCGCAGCACCGCGCCACACCGCACCGCGCCGGGTCCTGACGCCCACTCACCCGTTCGGCCCGATTCCGGGCGGGACGTCACCGCCCCTGATCGAATGTGAGACGAGTCCTGTCCATGCGGCCGTGCCGGCGGGCCCGTCCACCCGGGGAGCGTGCGTGTCCACTAGTCACACCCGACCGCCCTCCGGCGAGGCACACCTCGGGCACGTGGTCTTCATCTCCGCCGCGGCCGCGATGGGCGGCTTCCTGTTCGGCTACGACAGCGCGGTGATCAACGGCGCGGTGACCGGCATCCAGAAGCACTTCGGGGTCGGCAACGGCGAGACCGCCTTCGTGGTGGCCATCGCACTGCTCGGCTCGGCGGCGGGCGCGGTGGCCGCCGGCCGGCTCGCCGACCACCTGGGCCGGGTCCGCACGATGCTGCTGGCCGCCGTGCTGTTCGCGATCAGCGGGATCGGCTCGATGTTCCCGCCGACCATCCAGTGGCTGGCCGCCTGGCGGGTGGTCGGCGGTTTCGCGATCGGCATCGCCTCGGTCATCGCCCCCACCTACATCGCCGAGGTCGCGCCGACCGCCTACCGCGGCCGGCTGGCCTCGTTCCAGCAGCTGGCGATCGTGCTCGGCATCACCGTCTCCCAGCTCGCCAACTGGGCGCTCAACCAGGCCGCAGGCGGCGAGTCCACCGGCCACCTCGCCGGCATCCAGGCCTGGCAGTGGATGCTCGGGGTGGAGACGGTCCCGGCCCTGGTCTACGGGGGGATGGCGCTGGCCATCCCCGAGTCGCCGCGCTACCTGATCGCCGACCACCGCGAGCCGCAGGCCCGCAGGGTGCTGCGGGAGGTGGAGGGCGAGGGGGTGGACCTCGACGCCCGGGTCGCCGAGATCCGCGCCGTGCTCGCGTCCGCCCACAAGCCCCGGGCCAAGGACCTGCTGGGCGGCCGCTTCGGGCTGCTGCCGATCGTCTGGGTGGGCATCGGCGCCTCGGTGTTCCAGCAGTTCGTCGGCATCAACGTGATCTTCTACTACTCGTCCTTCCTCTGGCAGTCCGTCGGCATCAACGAGTCCAACTCGCTGCTGATCAGCCTCTCCACCTCGATCGTCAACGTGATCGGCACGGTGATCGCGATGGTGCTGGTCGACCGGATCGGCCGCAAGCCGCTGGCGCTGGCCGGCTCGGCCGGGATGGCGGTGTCCCTGGCGACCGCCGCCTGGGCGTTCTCCTTCCGGCAGGGCACCGGCGACTCCGCCACCCTGGACGACGCCCACGCCACCGTCGCCCTGGTCGCCGCCCACGTCTTCGTGCTCTGCTTCGCCTTCTCCTGGGGTGTGGTGGTCTGGGTCCTGCTCGGCGAGATGTTCCCGAACCGGATCCGGGCGCTGGCCCTGTCCGTGGCCGCCTCGGCCCAGTGGATCGCCAACTGGGCGATCACCGTCAGCTTCCCCGACCTCGCCGACTGGAACCTGTCGGCGACGTACGCCATCTACGCGGTGTTCGCGCTGCTCTCCATCCCCTTCGTGGCCTTCTGCATCAGGGAGACCAAGGGCCGCGCCCTGGAGGAGATGGGCTGAGCCCGTGCCGAGGCACCGCCGTCCACGCCGCCGTGCGCGGCCCGTCCCACCGAGAGGAAGCCATGCCTGAGCAGGGCGGCTCCCGGCAGAACGTCACCTTCCCGAGCAACGGCCGTACGGCCCACGGCTACCTGGCCCGGCCCCCGCAGGGCGTCGGCCCCGGCCTGGTGGTGGTCCAGGAGTGGTGGGGCCTCACCTCGCACGTCGCGGCGACGGCGGACCGCTTCGCCGCCTCGGACTTCGCCGGTTACGCCCGTCTCGGTCACCGATCAAAGGCAGGGGACGACGCCACAGGCGTCGTCCCCTGCCCCGCCGCTGATGTCACACCAGCGTAATCAGCAGAGCTGAGCTCAGTCGTTCATGGCATACACGTCGAGCATGAAATCGTCGTCGCCTTGGACATAAACCACGAAGCGAGTGGGCTTTGCACAGCTATGGCAGTCCTCAATGTATTCCTGGTCACCCTCCGACAGGTCGACCATCTTATCGATCTCTTCCCCGCAGTAGGGGCAGCTATAGAATAAAAATTTGAGCGCCATTGCAACCTCCGTAGTAGTTGTGCCACTTCGTTGGACAGCTTGCTGTCCCGGACCCCGGATGATCTTAGGATCGAGACCGGCACAGCGAACGAGAACCACCAACAAACCCACCGCAGACAGTGATCCAACCTCGCGGCCACGTTGTAAGCGACAGCGAGCACGGACCACACCGAGCCAACCGTCGCCAAGGTGGCCACCTGATCGACGGAGGTCATCGGTACCACCCACAAGAGCGAATCGCGCAGCGAGAGCGTGACGCCGCACGACCGCGACACCGGTGGCCCGCAACCGGATGCCGCTGCCCCGGTCGCGAGCCTCGGGACCGAGACACTCGACGTAGCGGACACGGTCCTTGCCGCGTTAACCCAGTGGTCGGCGACGCGGTCGGCGTGGTCGGCTTCTGCATGGGCGGCGGTTTCGCCCTGCTGCTGGCCGCCGCCGAGGGCGACCGGGTGGCCGCCGTCGTCCCGTTCTACGGGCTGCCGCCCGACCCGGAGTTCGACTACCGGGGCCTGACCGCCCACGTCCTCGGCCACTACGCCGAGCACGACCGCTCGATCCCGATGGCCGCCGTGGACGAGGCGGCGATCCGGATCGGCGAGGCCACCGACGTCCGTCCCGAGCTCCACTTCTACCCGGCCGGGCACGCCTTCATGAACGACGACAACCTGCTCGGCACCTACGACCGGCTGCAGGCCGGCATCGCCTGGCGCCGCACGCTCAGTTTCCTCCGGGGCCACCTGGGCTGAGCCGTCCGTTCCCGGCGGACGGCCCGGACGGCGTTCCGACAATCGGATGGACACGGACCATCCCACCCGCGATAGTCGCTGGGTGCAGAGCCGACCCCCATCCCCGTCGCACCCCCGCTTCGCCTGGGCGAGCCGCAACTTCCGCATCCAGACCGCCGCCACCGTGGTCAGCGGCCTCGGCAACGCGGGCGCGCCGATCGCCACCGCCTTCGCCGTCCTGGAGGCCGGCGGCTCCCAGGCGGACGTGGGCTACGTCACCGCCGCCCGGCTGCTGCCCACCGTCCTGCTGCTGGTGGTCGGCGGCGCCCTCGCCGACCGGCTGCCGCGCCACCACATCATGGTCGCCGCCAACCTGTTCAGCGGCGCCTCGCAGGCCGTCCTCGCCGCGCTCGTCCTCACCGGCCGGCCCCCGCTCTGGCAACTGCTGCTGCTCTCCGCCGGCGGCGGGGCCGGCTACGCCTTCTACTCCCCCGCCGCCGGGGGCATGATCATGGAGAGCGTCGCCCGCGAGCACGCCGCCCGCGCCTTCTCGGTGTTCCGGATGGGCCTCAACGGCGCCCAGATCGGCGGCGCCGCACTCGGCGGCGCGCTGACCGCCGCGATCGGCCCGGGCTGGGTGCTCGCCCTGGACGCCGGTTGCTTCCTGGCCGCCGCGGCGCTGCGGTTCTTCCTGGAGCCGCAGGCCCCGGCCGCCCCCGGGACCGGCGGCTCCATGCTGCGCGACCTGCGGGAGGGCTGGCAGGAGTTCGCCTCGCGCCGCTGGCTGTGGGTGATCGTGCTCCAGTTCTCCGTCCTGGTCGCCTGCGTCAGCGCGGTCGAGGCGGTGTACGGGCCGGTCATCGCCAAGGAGCGGCTCGGCGGGGCCGGCGCCTGGGGGCTCGCCATGGCCGCCTACGGCTGCGGCCTGGTCGTCACCGGCCTGCTGATGGTCCGCTGGCAGCCGCGCCGGATCCTGCTGGTCGGCAACTGGGGCGTCTTCCTGTTCGGGGTGCCCGCCTTCGCGCTGGCGGTGGCCGCGCCGCTGCCGGTGCTGGCCACCGCGATGTTCCTGTCCGGCGTCGGGGTCACCGTGTTCGGCGTGAACTGGATGATCGCGCTGCAGCAGGAGATCCCGGCCGAGGCGTTCTCCCGCGTGTCCGCGTACGACGAACTCGGCTCGCTGTCGCTGGCGCCGCTCGGCACCGCCCTGGCCGGCCCGGCCGCGGACCTGCTCGGGCTCTCCGGCGCGCTCTGGGCGTGCGGGACGCTCTCGCTGCTGCTGAGCGCCGCCGTCCTGCTGGAGCCGCAGGTCCGCCGGCTCTCCCGGCGCGCCGCCGACCGGCCCGAGCAGCGGATCGCCGAGCCGGCCGCCACCCGCTGACGCACCTCCCCCGCACCCCTGCGTGCGCCCTCCGGTGGGAAACCGCCGGAGGGCAACCACCGGAGGGGTGCCGCTCGTCCGACCAGGTGATGACGGAGTCACACCCGGGGGGGCACGATGCCGAAGCCACTGCTGTTCCTGGACGTCGACGGCGTGCTCAACCCGGTCTGCCCCGACCCCGACGCCGGCTTCGACAGCCACACCCTGCTCGGCTACACCGTGCTGCTCTCCGCCCGGCACGGCACGTGGCTGCGCGAACTGGCCGGCACCTACGAGCTGGTCTGGGCCACCACCTGGGAGGAGCAGGCCAACGCCCACATCGCCCCGGCGATCGGCCTGCCCGAGCTGCCGGTGGTCCGCTTCACCGGCTACGTCCCCCAGCCGGACGACCCGCGCATCCCGCTCATGCAGCTGTTCTCCGCCCGCAAATGGGCCCCGCTGCTGCGCTACGCGGCCGGCCGCCCGTTCGCCTGGGTCGACGACGTCATCCCCGGCCGGCTCGTCCGGGGCTCGTTCTGGCGGCGCGACCGCCTGCTGCTGCCGGTCGACCCGGGCCGGGGTCTGGAACGCCGGCACGTCGACCGGCTGCTCGCCCGCCCGCCGCGCGCCCGCACCGCCCGGCCGTCGCTCAGCCGGTGGGCAGCCAGCTGACGTGCCCGGCCAGCAGCGCGTACCCGACGAAGGCCACCGTGTCGATCAGCGCGTGCGCCACCACCAGCGGCATCACCCGCCCCCACCGCCGGTACAGCAGGCAGAACACCGCACCCATCACCATGTTGCCGACCAGCCCGCCGACCCCCTGGTACAGGTGGTACGAGCCGCGCAGCACCGAGCTCGCCACTACCGCCGCCGGCCAGGACCACCCCAACTGCCCCAGCCGGCGCAGCAGGTAGCCGACGACGACGACCTCCTCCAGGATGGCGTTCTGCCAGGCCGAGGCGATCAGCACCGGGATCCGCCACCAGACGTCCGGCAGCCCGGACGGCGCCACCGTCAGGTTGTAGCCGGCCGCCTGCGAGATCAGGTACAGCGCCAGCCCGGTGCCGCCGATCGCGGCCGCGACGGCGGCGCCGCGGCCGAGGTCGCGCAGCTTCTGCCCGAGGTCGAAGCCGAGCACCCGCAGCGAGACGCCCTCGCGCACCAGCAGGTAGCCGACCAGGACCACCGGCATCAGGCCGCGCGCGACGTAGTAGAGCTGCCAGGCGAGGTCCAGCCAGGGCCGGCCGGGGGCGCGCGAGGCGTTCAGGGTGGCGACCTGCTGGCCGAGCTTCAGCGTCTCGGTGAGCGAGCCGGTGAAGCTGATCAGCGCGCCGATCCCGCTGGCGCCGAGGGAGAGGCCGAGGACGGTCAGCAGTTCCACGCCGAGCAGCCGGCGCGTCGGCTTCGCGGTCTCCGGTTCGGTCGGGGCGGTGGTCACGGCTGCTCCAGCGGTCCGGCATCGCTCCGGCCGTCGGCCGACGGCCGGAGCGGTCATCCTTCCACAGGAGCGCCGTCGGGGGCCGCCCGGCCCGGTCCGCCGGACCCGCCTCAGCCGACCGGCCAGGTGTGCACCGGCTCCCCGCCGCGCATGTGCTCGATGTACCGCCGGGTCATCGCCGCCAGCGCGGCCGGCCGGTCCATCCCGAACTGCTCGCGCAGCCGGTGGAAGGTCGCGCTCTGCCAGGAGGCGCCGTTCACCCGCCGCAGGCAGCGCTGCTCGATGATGCCGAGGTAGCGGTCCCGGTCGGCGGGCTCCACGCCCCACTCGTCCAGCCCCTGGTGGGCCATCGGCAGCAGCTCGTTCAGCACCAGGTCGACCGCGGGGACGGTGGCGAGCCCGCCGCCGCGCCCGGCCCGGCCGTGCCGCGGCCACTGGAAGACGGCGTCGACCCCGTACCGGGCGGCCTGCCGGAAGTTCTCGTCGGCCCGCTCGAACGGCAGCCTGGTCCAGATCGGCCGGGGCTGCTCGGCCAGCACCCGCACCAGGCCGTAGTAGAACGCCGCGTTGGCCAGCGTGTCGGCCACCGTCGGCCCGGCCGGCAGGGCCCGGTTCTCCACCCGCAGGTGCGGCACCCCGCCGCTGACGTCGTACACCGGCCGGTTCCACCGGTAGATGGTGCCGTTGTGCAGCCGCATCTCGGCCAGCCGCGGCACGCCGCCGGAGGCCAGCACCTTGACCGGGTCCTCGTCGTCGCAGATCGGCAGCAACGCGGGGAAGTACCGCAGGTTCTCCTCGAACAGGTCGTACGCCGAGTCGACCCAGCGCTCGCCGAACCAGGTGATCGGGCGCACGCCCTGGGCCTTGAGCTCCGCCGAACGGGTGTCACAGGCCTGCTGGAAGAGCACCGGCCTGGTCTCCCGCCACAGCTCCCGGCCGAACAGGAACGGCGAGTTGGCGCCGAGCGCGAGCTGCGGGCCGCAGATCGCCTGGGCGGCGTTCCAGACCGAGGAGAACCGCTCGGGGGTGACCTGCAGATGCAGTTGCAACGAGGTCGCGGCGGCCTCCGCGACCATGGTGATCGAGTCCAGCTGGAGGTGCTCGACGCCCTCGATGTCCAGCGTGATGTCCTCGCCGCGGGCGGCCAGGATCTGGTCGCTGAGCAGGCTGTACCGCTGGTTGTGGGACATCGCGTCCAGCCCGGTGTGGTCGGTCTCCAGCGTCGGCAGGATGCCCACCATGACGATCCGGGCGCCCGCCTCGGCCGCCCGCCGGTCGGCGTACCGCAGCCCGGTGTCGATCTCCTCGCGCAGTTCGTCGAAGACGTGGCCGCAGAGCCGGTGCGGGGCGATGTTGACCTCGATGTTGAACCGCCCCAGCTCGGTCTGGAAGTCGCTGGAGCCGATCGAGCTGAGCACCTGTGCGTTGCGCATCACCGGCAGGCCCTGCTCGTCGGCCAGGTTCAGCTCGATCTCCAGGCCCATCACCGCCCGCGGCCGGTCGAACCGGTCCTCGTGCAGCATCCGTCCGAGCGCGTCGAGACAGGACTGGAGCTTGCGGCGGTACAGCTGCCGGTCCGACAGCTCCGCCCGCGTCGCCACGACCTTCTCGCCCATGGTCCCCTCCTCCTGAGGCCGCCCGGCCGAGCGACCGCGCAAGCATCATGCCCACCCCGAAGATCGATACCCGATTGCTTCGAACGGCTTGCAATGCAAGGAAACTGATGGCCTTTCAGCAGATCCGTCGACTTGCCCGGCGCCACCGCCTGTGATAAACAGGTCACCCTGCGCACCTGTTCGATAGAATTCGCACTGCGCCCAGGCCGGCCCGCTGCCGCTCCGAAACCCTCGTCGACGACAGCGGCCGTACCCGCACCGCGATCATGCACAACCGGACACGGCCAGGTCCCGTCAGCGACGACACACCGCGCCATGCCGGTATGCCGCACTCGCACGCCGATCTCGCACGGAGAGGCGACCCCGCCATGACTCTGCAGACCCCCCAGCCCCCACCAAGCGCCCTGCGCGCGGTCCTCGCCGCGCTCGACTCGGAGGACGCGCTGCGCCAGCCCGCCGCCGCAGCGCTGCGTCATCCGGCCGGACCGCTGCTCCCCGCGCACCCGCTCGCCGTCCACGTCCTGGACGGGCCGCGCCCCGAGCTCTCCGCCGCCCGGCGGACGGGCTGGCGCTTCCTGATCAAGGACGGCGCCGAGGTGGTGGCCGCTGCGGCCGAGGTGGTGCAGGGCGCCGAGGGCCACACCTTCTCCCACTTCACCGCCGGCCCGTACCTGGACTCCACCGTCCGGGCCCTGCGCCAGGCCTGGCAGCTCGCCCAGACCTCCCGCGCGCGCCAGCTGCCCCGCCTGCTCACCTTCCCGGGCCAGTACGCCACGGCGCTGTGGCTGCACGCCCCGGACGCCGGGCCGGGCGCCGACCTGCTGATCCCGCTGGCACCTGCGCCGCTCGGGGTCACCGCGCACCGCGCCTACCCGGCCGCCGACCTGCTGCCGGTGCTGGCCCGGGCCCCGCTGGGCAGGCCGCTGCTGCTCGGCTCGTCCTGAGCCCCCGCCCGGACACCGCCACCCGAACACCCGAACACCCGAATCCCAGCTCCGCTACGCCCGCCTCCCCCGGACGGGCCATCGGGCATGGCCGCAACGGGCCATCCGCCGGATGGCCCGTCCGGGCGCGTTTTCCGGCCCGTACCACCTGAACGGGTGATCTCGGCCCACGAGTTGTGGCGCATGTCACGAATTTGCTGCGCGAGCGCCCCGGGATGCCGACACTGGGAACCAGCGTGGAAGGACCACCTGTCCTACCCACTTGAGCGCCGGTCTACACCTGGACCGGCGCCGGACAGGATCCGACTACCGCGGCGGCTCCCGACGGCCATCCGAACGGCGCCGCACCACGGGGAGGATCGCAGAGCGAAGCGAGGGTACGCGCATGTGCCAGCACCGTCCTGAGTGTCCGTCGGCCGAGTCCGAGGACCGCGAGGCCGCCGAACCGGTGGCCTGTCACCCGGAGCAGGGCTGGAGCCTGCTCTGCAACGGCGTCCTGCTGTTCGAGGACACCGGCGAACTGCTGCCCGACGGCCGGGTGATCGCCCCGCGCCGCCCCGTCGCCCACGCGGCCTGATCCACCGCGGGCGGGAGCGGCCGCCGGAGGGACGCGGACAACGGGCAGGGCCCCGGCGGAAACCCGCCGGGGCCCTGCTTCGTGCCGTCCTGAGCCGGACCGGGTACGTCAGACGCCGTACTCGTCCAGCGGCGGGCAGGAGCAGACCAGGTTGCGGTCACCGTAGGCGCCGTCGATCCGGCTGACCGGCGGCCAGTACTTGTCCGCCGGGTTCACGCCCGCCGGGAAGACCGCCTCCTGGCGCGAGTAGCCGTGCGCCCAGTCGCCGGCCAGCGTGGCGGCGGTGTGCGGGGCGTTGCGCAGCGGGTTGTCCTCGGCCGCCCACTCGCCCGAGCCGACCTTCTCGATCTCGGCCCGGATCTCGATCATCGCGTCGCAGAACCGGTCGATCTCGTGCAGGTCCTCGGACTCGGTCGGCTCGATCATCAGCGTGCCGGCCACCGGGAAGGACATCGTCGGCGCGTGGAACCCGTAGTCGATCAGGCGCTTGGCGATGTCGTCCACCGATACGCCGGTCTCCTTGGTGAGCGGGCGCAGGTCGATGATGCACTCGTGCGCGACCAGGCCGCCGGGGCCGGTGTAGAGCACCGGGTAGTGCGGGGCCAGGCGCTTGGCGACGTAGTTGGCGTTCAGCACCGCGACCTGGGTGGCGCGCTTGAGGCCCTCGCCGCCCATCAGCCGGACGTACGCCCAGGAGATCGGCAGGATGGCGGCCGAACCCCACGGCGCGGCCGAGATCGGGCCGACGCCGGTGGCCGGGCCGGCCTCCTCCTGCAGCGGGTGGTTCGGCAGGTACGGCGCGAGGTGCGCGCGCACCGCGACCGGGCCAACGCCCGGGCCGCCGCCGCCGTGCGGGATGCAGAAGGTCTTGTGCAGGTTCAGGTGCGAGACGTCCGCGCCGAACTTGCCCGGCTTGGCGAGGCCGACCAGGGCGTTCAGGTTGGCGCCGTCGACGTACACCTGGCCGCCGGCCTCGTGCACCATGGCGCAGATCTGGGTGATCTCGGTCTCGTACACGCCGTGGGTGGACGGGTAGGTGACCATCAGCACGGACAGGCTGTCGCGGTGCTGCTCGATCTTGGCCTTGAGGTCCTCGACGTCCACGTCGCCGTCGACCAGGGTCTTCACCACGACCACGCGCATGCCGGCCATCACGGCGGAGGCCGCGTTGGTGCCGTGCGCGGAGGACGGGATCAGGCAGACGTCGCGCTGGGTGTCGCCGTTGGCGTGGTGGTAGGCGCGGACGGCCAGCAGGCCGGCCAGCTCGCCCTGGGAGCCCGCGTTCGGCTGGATGGAGACGGCGTCGTAGCCGGTCACCTCGACCAGCTGCTGCTCCAGCTGGCGGATCAGGGTGAGGAAGCCCTGCGCCTGGTCGATCGGCGCGAACGGGTGCAGCTGGCCGAACTCCGGCCAGGTCACCGGCTCCATCTCGGTGGTCGCGTTGAGCTTCATGGTGCAGGAGCCCAGCGGGATCATGCCGCGGTCCAGCGCGTAGTCGCGGTCCGACAGGCGGCGCAGGTAGCGCAGCATGGCGGTCTCGGACCGGTGGCTGTGGAAGACCGGGTGGGTCAGGTACTCGTCCTCGCGCAGCAGCGCGGCCGGGAGCGCGTCGGCGCTCTCGGCGACCTCCACGCCCTCGACGCCGAACGCGGCCCAGACGCCGGCCAGGTGCTCGCGGGTGGTGGTCTCGTCGGTGGAGACCGAGATCCGGTCCTCGCCGTCCTGGTACACGTTGATGCCGTGCTCGCGGGCGGCCTCGGCGATCGCGGCGGCGCGGCCCGGGACGACGGCGGTGACGGTGTCGAAGAACTCGCCGTGCAGCAGCTCCACGCCCCCGGCCCGCAGGCCCTCGGCGAGGGCGGCGGCGTAGCGGTGGGTGCGGCGGGCGATGTCGGCCAGGCCGTCCGGGCCGTGGTAGACCGCGTACATCGAGGCCATCACGGCCAGCAGCACCTGGGCGGTGCAGATGTTGCTGGTGGCCTTCTCGCGGCGGATGTGCTGCTCGCGGGTCTGCAGCGCCAGGCGGTAGGCGCGGTTGCCGTCGACGTCGACGGAGACGCCGACCAGGCGGCCGGGCAGCGAGCGGGCGTACTCGGCGCGCACCGAGAGGTAGCCGGCGTGCGGGCCGCCGAAGCCCATCGGCACGCCGAAGCGCTGCGAGGTGCCGCAGGCGATGTCGGCGCCGAGCGAGCCGGGGGACTTCAGCAGGGTGAGCGCCAGCAGGTCGGCGGCGACGGCGACGACCGCGCCGAGGCCGTGGGCCTGCTCGATGACGGCGGTGAGGTCGCGGACCACGCCGGTGGCGCCCGGGTACTGGAGCAGCACGCCGAAGACGCCGCGCTCGGCGATCTCGGCCGGGATGCCCTCGGACAGGTCGGCGACGACGACCTCGACGCCGGTGGGCACGGCGCGGGTGTTGATCACCGCGACGGTCTGCGGCAGGGTCTCGGCGTCGACCAGGAAGACACCGCCCTTGACCTTGGTGACGCGGCGGGCGAGGGCCATCGCCTCGGCGGCCGCGGTGCTCTCGTCGAGCAGCGAGGAGCCGGAGGTCGGCAGGCCGGTCAGGTCGGAGACCAGGGTCTGGAAGTTGAGCAGCGCCTCCAGGCGGCCCTGCGAGATCTCCGGCTGGTACGGCGTGTACGCGGTGTACCAGGCCGGGTTCTCCAGGACGTTGCGCAGGACCACCGGCGGGGTGAAGGTGCCGTAGTAGCCCAGGCCGATCATCGGCTGGAGCACACGGTTGCGGCCGGCCAGCTCGCGCAGCTCGGCGAGGACCTGGGCCTCGCTGCGGCCGCCCGGGAGGTCCAGGCCGGTGATGGAGCGGATCGCCTCGGGCACGGCCGTGGCGGCGAGCTCGTCCAGCGAGCCGTAGCCGACCTGCGCCAGCATCTTCTCCTGTGCGGCGGCGTCGGGGCCGATGTGGCGGTTCTCGAAGGGACTGGCCAGCTCAAGCTCGGTGAGGGTCGAGGCGCCGGTGGGGCGTCCCGCGTTCGGCTGGGCGTTCATGGTGGTCGAGGCCTCCTGGTCACGGACCGGCGGGGGTACGCACGCCGGGCGGCTTGCCGCTGCGGACAACAGCGGAGCGGCCTGGGCGGGCGAACCCGACAGGCCTCCCCCTCTGTCATCGGGACCTGAGAGCTTCACCCGCACGGCGCGCCGTCGGCGCCCCGCCGGCTTGCACCGTCGGTGAGGGTGGTGTCCACCGGCTCCCTCGCCGGGGGTCCTGCCCTGCTTTCCAGAGTGACCTATCCCACACGGTACGGATGCCTGAGAGATTCCGGGGAGGAGTTGCTCCTTCGGCGCCCCGACCAGTGTCTTTGCACTGTCGGGGACTCTCCCGAGCGGGCTCGGCGGTCGCGCCCAGGGTACCAGCGGGACGCCCTCCGATCACGGGTGCACCCGGTCACTCCGGCAGGTCGCCCGTGACCCGTACGGCGCAGCGCCGGGCCCGTCCGGCCCCACCCCGGTCGCGGGCGCCCGGTTCATGGCTTTTGGTGTGAAGTGGCGGATGGGACGGGCGGGCCGGCCGCCGGCCTGCGGGCGTTCCGCAGGCGCAGCGCACTGGAGGAAAGAGTGCAGACCGATATCGACCCCCGGGACCTCATCGGCCACAAGGCGGTCGACCGCAACGGAGACAAGATCGGCACGGTCGACGAGGTGTATCTGGACGACGCCACCGGACAGCCCGAGTGGGCCGCGGTCCGGACCGGCATCTTCGGCCGGGACGCCTTCGTCCCCCTGACCACGAGCGAGTTCTCCGGCGACGAGCTGCGGGTGCCGTACGACAAGTCGCTGGTGAAGGAGTCACCGGACTTCGGCGTGGGCCAGCACCTCTCGCCCGCCCAGGAGCTCCAGCTGTACCGCTACTACGGGCTGGACACCCCGTTCGACGGGCGCCCCGCGGGCGAGGGCTCCGGCTCGCAGCCGGCCGACCTGGACTTCGGCGCCGTCCCACCCGCGGTCCCGGCGGCAGCGGCGGGCACGGCCGCCGTCGGCGCCGCGGCGGCGGCGGGCACCACGGAGAAGCCCGCGGAGAAGCCCGCGGACTCCCGGGCCCCCGTGTCCACCGCCAAGCCGCTCGCCGCCCACCCGGCCGACGCCGCGGCCCCCGCCCCCCACACCACCAGCCCGGCGGCCGATTCCGGCAAGCCGTCCGACTCCGCCACGGAGGCCAACGTGCGCACCCTCACCACCCCCGCGCCGGCCGCCCCCGCGGCACCGGCCGCCCCCTCCACCACCCACGCCGCGAACGGCACCACCGGCCAGCACGGCACCGCCGGCCAGCACGGCACGGCTCCGGCGCAGACGGGCGCCGCCGCGGGCCCGACCGGTCCGGCGGAGTCCGCACCCGGCGGCCCGGTGGAGATCACCTGCCGCGAGGAGCGCCTGGACATCACCACCGAGTGGCACGTCCTGGGCACCGCGAAGCTGCGCAAGTACGTGACCACCGAGCCGGTGGAGCGCCGGGTCCCGGTGGTCCGCGAGCGGGTCCGGGTGGAGCGGATGCCGGTCGGCGAGGCGGAGCGGTCCTCGATCAGCGAGCAGGACATCGCCGAGGCCGTGGAGGAGGTCACCCTGCGCGAGGAGCGCCCGGTGGTCCGCAAGTACCTGGCCCCGGTCGAGCGGGTGCGCCTGGTGGTCGAGCGGTACACCGCCGAGGAGGTGATCCGGGACGACCTGCGCCGCGAGCACGTCGAGGTGCACGACCACACCGGCACCGCCCCGGCCCGGGACGAGGCGCCACCCTCCGCCCGCGGGGCCGCGGACGAGCCGCAGCACGGACCCTCGCTCCGACCGCTCGGCTGACCCGTCCCGCCCGGCCCGCCCGGCCGGCCCGCCGCGCGAAGGGGCCCAGGACCAGCAGGTCCGGGGCCCCTTCGGCATGCCTCCTGACGCAACTGCTTCGACTTTGCCAAAGCTTCACCGATCGATATTTGACACAATGAAGTATCTCCCTGCATGGTTACTTCAGTTCATTCACTATGTACGGGAGGAAGCAACCGTGAGTGAGGCACCACAGCCCACCACCGCGGCCGAGAAGCAGAGCAGCGCCCGGGTCCTGCCGGCCCTCATCCTGGCGATGCTGTCGTTCAGCGTGGTGCAGACCGCGGTCGTCCCGATCCTGCCCTCGCTGGCCCGGGAGCTCGGCGTCTCCGGCTCCAGCATCACCTGGCTGATGACGGCCAACCTGCTCTCCGCCGCCGTGCTGACCCCCCTGCTGGGCCGCTTCGGTGACCTGCGCGGCCGCAAGCCGATGCTGCTGATCTCGCTGACCGGTCTGGTGGCGGGCTCCGCGCTCGCGGTCAGCACCCACTCCTTCACCTGGCTGGTCGTCGCCCGCGTCCTCCAGGGCGCCGGCGGTGGCGTGCTCCCGCTGGCGATCAGCATCGTCCGCGACGAGCTGCCGAAGCAGAAGGTGACCGGCGGCGTCGCCGCCATCAGCGCCTCGATGGGCGTCGGCAGCGGCCTCGGCCTGGTCGCCACCGGTCTGCTGCTGGAGCACTGGAGCTACAAGTCGATCTTCTGGATGGGCCTGGTCTTCGGCCTGATCGCGGTCGCCCTGGTCGCCCTGCGGGTGCCGACCGACCCGGTCACCGACAAGGAAGGCGGCGCCGACCCGCTCGGCGCGCTCACCCTGGCCGGCTGGCTCTCCGCCCTGCTGGTCGCGGTCAGCCAGGGCAACAACTGGGGCTGGACCTCCACCAAGACGCTCGGCCTGTTCGCCGTCGCCGCCGTGGTCGCCCTCGTCTGGGGCGTCATCGAGGTCAAGGTGAAGCACCCGCTGGTGGACATGAAGATGATGTCCCGCCCGGCCGTCGCCTTCACCAACCTGGCCGGCCTGCTGATCGGCTTCGGCATGTACGGCTCGTTCATGGTGATCAGCAACTTCGCCCAGACCCCGGAGAAGTTCGCGCACTACGGCTTCACCGCCACCGTGCTGCACGCCGGCGTCATGCTGCTGCCCTCCGCCGTCGGCTCGATGGTCGCCGCCCCGCTGGGCGCCCTGCTGATCGCCCGTCGCGGCCCGCGTCTGCCGCTCGTCCTCGGTGGCGTGCTCGGCGCCGTCGCGATGGCCTACCTGGCCCTGCGCCACAGCCACGAGGCCGACATCTACACCGCCTCGGCGATCTTCGGTCTGGGCATCGGCCTCGCCTTCTCGGCGATGCCCGCCTACATCAACGGCGCCGTCCCGGTCGAGCAGAGCGGCATCGCCAACGGCATGAACGCCGTGCTGCGCACCGTCGGTGGCGCCATCGGCACCGCCGTGATGGCCGCGATCCTGACCGGCGACACCATGAAGCTGCCGCCGAAGATCCCGCTGCTGCTGCCCACCCTGGACGCCTACAAGCACGCGTTCTGGACCGCCGCCGCGGTCTGCGTGATCGCCGGCGCCGTCCCCTTCCTGATCCGCACCATCAAGCCGACCACCACCGTGGCCGCCGGCAACGAGGTCGCGGACCTGGACTCCAGCCCCCGGCTGGCCAAGACCGACGCCTGACGAGGCGTCCACCCCCCGCGCCCAGGGACAGGGCGCGGGGGACCGGTCCCCGAAGGGTCGACGAGGGCATCGCGACCGTCCGAGGCCGGACACTCCGAAGCGGCCCCACCCGGCCCCCCTGCCGGGTGGGGCCGCTCCGTGCGTTCAGCCCCCGGCCGTCGCCGCACTCCCGCCGTCTCCGGGGTCTCCCGCGTCCCCGCCGTCCGTACCGTCCGTGCCGTCGCCACTGCCCCCGCCGGCGCCGCCGTCATCGCCGCGCAGCGGCAGCGGACGCGCGGGCTCCAGCGCCGGGTCGTCCACCGCGAAGGTCCGCACCCGCCCCGGCCCGCTCCACGGCGTCTCGAAGCGCACCGTCACCCGCCCCACACCACTGCCCTGCACCCATCCGGGCCCGAGCTCCGCGTGCCGCACGTCCTGCCCCGGCATCCAGTGCCGCACCGCGGGTCCGGCCGGCTCGGCCGGGCCCTCCTCCTCGTCCCCGGCCGCCTCCGGCTCGCCCGCCTCCTCCCGGACCGCCTGCGCGAACAGGTCCTCCTGGGTGTAGTCGGCCAGCTGCGACACCCCGACGCCGAGCAGCCGCACCCCGCCCGTGATGTCCACCTGCGAGGCCAGCCGGCGGGCCGTCTCGGTGATCACCGTCTCGTCGTCCGTCGGCCCGCGCAGCGTCTCCGAACGGGTCAGCGTGGAGAAGTCGAACCGCCGGACCTTGAGCACCACCGTCCGCCCCGACCTGCCCGCCGACCTCAGCCGCCGCACGCACCGCGCGGCCAGCACCTCCACCTCGCGCAGCACCCGGTCCCGGTCGGCCAGGTCCACCTCGAAGGTGTCCTCCACCGACACCGACTTGGCGTCCTGGTCGGCCACCACCGGCCGGTCGTCCAGGCCTATGGACATCGCGTACACGCCGCTGCCGTGCGCCTTCCCGAGCAGCTGCACCAGCTCCGCCTCCCCCGCCTCGGCGAGGTCGGCCACCGTGTTCAGGCCGGCCCGGCGCAGCACCTGCTCGGTGGCCGGGCCGATGCCGGGCAGCGCGCGCACCACCATCGGCCCGAGCACCGCCCGCTCCTGGCCGGGCTCGATCAGCACCAGCCCGTCCGGCTTGGCCTGCTCGGAGGCGATCTTCGCCATCAGCTTGGACCCGGCCGCCCCGACCGAGGCGGTCAGCCCGGTGCGCCGCCGGATGTCCGCCCGGAGGTCCTCCGCCAGGGCCAGCACCAGCCGCTCCCCCGTCCCGTGGTCCGCCTCCCCCAGCACCGGGCCGTACGGACCGGCCTCCAGGTCGACGAAGGCCTCGTCCAGGCTGAGCGGCTGGACCAGCGGCGACAGCTCCCGCAGCAGGCCCATCACCAGCTCGCTCACCTGCCGGTAGGCCTCGAAGCGCCCGGACAGGAACGCCGCGTTCGGGCAGAGCCGGCGCGCCTGCGCCATCGGCATCGCCGAGTGCACACCGAACCTCCGGGCCTCGTACGAGGCCGTGGAGACCACCCCGCGCCCGCCCAGACCCCCGACGATCACCGGCTTCCCGCGCAGGCTCGGCTTGGCCGCCTGCTCCACCGCCGCGAAGAAGGCGTCCATGTCGAGGTGGATGATGCTCGGCAGTGACCGCACCCGCCGATCATGCCGCACGGGTCCGACAGTCCGTCCGAACCCGGCCGCCGGCCCTCCCCGGGATCAGCGCTGCGGCGCCCGGGCGGCGTCCGCCAGCGCCCGGGGGATGCCCTCCTCCTTGGGTCCCAGGAACAGCGGATCGGGCCGCAGCCAGGCGTTCAGCGCCGCCTTGCCCGCCCCCGGGATCTCCCGCAGCCCGCCGTACAGCCAGGTGCCGTCGTGCAGCTCCGGCACCCCCACCGCGTACGCGTCGATGCCGGCCGCCTCGCACAGCGCCAGCGCCCGCCGGACGTGGAAGTCCTGGCTGACCAGCACCGCCCGGTCCACCCCGAAGATCCGCTTCGCCCGGGTGCACGAGTCCCAGGTGTCGAAGCCCGCGTAGTCGCCCACCACCCGTACCTGCGGCACCCCGTGCTCGACCAGGTACGCCTGCATCGCGTCGGTCTCGTCGTAGCTGTCCCGCCCGTTGTCGCCGGTGACCAGGATCGCCTGCACCTTCTGCTCCCGGTACAGGTCGACCGCCGCGTCCAGCCGGTGCGCCAGATACGGCGACGGCCTGCCCTCGAACAGGCCCGCGCCGAACACCACCGCCACCGGGGCCTGCGGCGCGCTCGCCACCGTGCCGACCCGGTCCCCCGCCGAGATCCACAGCCACGCGCTCGGCGCCAGCGCCACCGCGCAGCCCGCCGTGACGAGCTGGAAGATCCGGCGCTGGGTGCGCCGCTGCCCCAGCCGCACGCCGAGTCGCAGCGCCCTCCGCCGCAGCAGGCCGGGTATACCGGTGCCGAACCGCACGAACTCCCCCTTGCCTCGGTTCACCCGGCACGACCGGGTCCACCAGGCACGACGAGGCCGCGGGCCGGACGGTTCCCCGCCCACGGCCCGCGGCCTCGTCAACGTGCTGTTCAGACCGCCCGGTTGCGGCGCTGCGCCAGTTCGTCCCCCGGATCGTGCCCGACCACGGTCTCACCGGTGTCGGTCCGCTCGGCGTGCAGCCGGCCGAGGGACAGCTCCAGCTCCTGCCAGACCGCGCCGACCGCGATGCCGAACACGCCCTGACCACCCTTCAGCAGGTCGACCACCTGCTGCGGCGTGGTGCACTCGTACACCGTGGCGCCGTCGCACATCAGCGTCAGCCCGGCCAGATCGGCCACCTCGGCGGCCTGCAGGTGGGCGACCGCCACCCGGATGTTCTGCAGCGAGACACCGGCGTCCAGCAGCCGCTTCACGATCTTCAGCAGCAGGATGTCGCGGAAGCTGTACAGCCGCTGGCTGCTCGCCGGGTAGACCGAACGGACGCTGGGTTCGAGCAGCCCGGTCCGGGCCCAGTAGTCGAGCTGGCGGTAGGTGATCCCGGCCGCCGCGCAGGCCGTCGGCCCGCGGTAGCCGATCAGCTCCGACGTCGGTGCGAGCCGCTCCGACGTCGGTGCGAGCCGCTCGATGGCGGGCTGGCCGGCCTGGACGGCCGGGAACCGGCTCACCCGGGGCAGGTCCGTCCGGGGCAGGTCCGTCACGGTACGGGAGGTGCGCGGCAGGTGTACGGCGCACAGGCCTCCTACGGCCGCGTCATCGCCGGTGCCGGTCATGCCTACCTCCGTCCACTCATGCTGCGGGCAGCCCGAAAGCTGCGGGGACAGACACCCGGGCAGCCACTCCTGACGGTAGGCAGTCCCCCATGACCCGTCAACGATCGCCACGCCGGGCCCGACAAACCACGTCACTCGGGAGAGTGGTTTTTCGTTCCCCTAGTGTGGGTAGGTAGACGCAGTTTGGCAAAACGGCCGAACGTATACGGCACGAGCCCGTGCCCCAGGGCCTCCCGGGCCCCGACGGGCCGTACGCCGGTCACCGCCGTGGGCCGGCCACCACGGTGCGGGCCGGCTACTGCGGCGTGCCGCCGCCGAAGTCCTCGGGCGAGACCTGGTCGAGGAACTCGCGGAACTTCTCGACCTCGTCCTCCTGCTCGTCCGGGATCGCGATGCCCGCCTCGGCGAGCACCTCCTCGCTGCCGTAGATCGGCGTGCCGGTGCGCAGCGCCAGGGCTATCGCGTCGGACGGCCGGGCGCTCACCTCGACCCCGCCGGCGAACACCAGCTCGGCGTAGAACACGCCCTCCCGCAGATCGGTGATCCGCACCTCGGTGAGCTGCTGGCCGAGCGCCTCCAGGACGTCCTTGAAGAGGTCGTGCGTCAACGGGCGCACCGGCGTCATGCCCTGCTGGGCGAACGCGATCGCGGTCGCCTCACCGGGGCCGATCCAGATCGGCAGGTAACGGTCGCCCCCGACCTCACGCAGCAGCACGATCGGCTGGTTGGAAGGCATCTCCACCCGGACACCCACGACGTCGAGCTCATTCACACAGGCAACCCTATGGCCCTTGCCCCGGATATGAAAGCGCAGGACCGACGGCGCTGGTCAGCGGGGTCGGCCGGTCAGGAACGGGTCCGCAGACCGGCCTGCACCATGGCCGCGTGCAGCCGGACGGAGAGCGTCGCCAGCTCCCGGGCGGTGGCCTCGGCGTGCGCCCTGGTCTGCGGGTTCCGGTGCCGCCGCAGCGGCGCCACCACCTGCTCGACGAGTGCGATCTCGCGGTCGGCGGCCGCCTTCATGGCCCGCAGGTGGCGGGGTTCCAGCCCGTACCGGCCCAGCTCCGCGACCAGCCGGGCGACCTGCAGCGCCTCGCCGTCGTAACCGCCGTCCGGGCCGGGCGCGACCAGCCCGTACGACTCCCACTCGACCAGCTCGCGCTCGCCGGCTTCCGCGGCCGCCAGCAGCTCGGCCCGGCCCAGCCGGACCCCGGCCGACGCCTCGGCACCCGCCACCAGCTCGCGGTCCGCCTCCTCCAGCGGCCCGGGCCGGGCGTCGGCCGGGGGCAGCGCGGGCGGGTTCTCACCGCGCTCGATCGCGTCCAGGTGCTCGCGGATCACCCGCAGCGGCAGGTAGTGGTCGCGCTGCATCCGCAACACGTACGCCAGCCGCTCGACGTCGGCCGGACTGAACTTGCGGTACCCCGAGGGCGTGCGCTGCGGCTCGACCAGGCCCTCCGCCTCCAGGAACCTGATCTTGGAGATGGTGACCTCGGGGAAGTCGTCCCGCAGGTAGGCCAGTACCGCACCGATGCTCAGCAGCTCGTCGCCGCCGCGCCGCCGCCCGCCCCCGGCGGGCCGGTCCGGACGGACCGGCTGCCTGGGGGCCGCGACCACGCCCCGCGCGCCCTGGTCCGGCAGTGGACCGGACGGCGCGGGGGTGGCCGCCCCGAGGGGTGAAGGGGTGTTCGCGGTCACTCGGGCTCCTGCCGACGTTGGTTTCAGTACCCCCGGTGGTGGCTGGCGAAGAAGACCAGCCGGTACTTCCCGATCTGCACCTCGTCACCGTTGTTCAGCGGCACCTCGTCGATCCGCTCCCGGTTGACGTAGGTGCCGTTGAGGCTGCCCACGTCCGCAACGGTGAAGCCGCCGCCGGGCGTCCGGCGGAACTCCACGTGCTTGCGCGAGACCGTGACGTCGTCCAGGAAGATGTCGCCCTGCGGGTGACGCCCGGCCGTGGTCTTGTCCGAGTCCAGCAGGAACCGGCTGCCCGAGTTCGGGCCGCGCTGGACGATCAGCAGGGCCGAGCCGGCCGGCAGCGCGTCGATCGCCGCCAGCACCTCGGCCGAGAGCGCCGGCGTGGCACCGGTGCCGGTCGTGGTGTTGGGGTCGTACGACTCCAGGCCGGAGATCGAGATGGTCGACGTGGTCTCCGCCGCCCCCTCGGGCAGCCCGCCGCCGCGCAGCGCCGTACCGCAGTTGGAACAGAAGCGGGCCGCGGCAGGGTTCTGGTTGCCGCACCTGGGGCACGGAGTGGGGCCAGCCATGTTCACAGCCTCCTGGCGCGGCACACCCGACGGGTTGTGCCCGGCGTACGGATCCGGGGCAAACCCTCCACCAGAGGTTGAGGGTCCTGACTGGAAACCTATGCGCGGGTCGCCGGAAGGGTCAACCGACGCGCCGTAGCCCGCCGGATTCGCCGCGAACTGCTGGTCGGCGCCGTCCCGGAAGAGCGGACGCTCCGCGTACTCCACCCCCTCGGGGGCGGGGCGCATGCCCGGCACGCCGGGCTCTTCGTCGGCCCGACGGTGACGCGCGGTGGGTGCCTCGACGGCAACCGCGTCACGGTCCTTGCTACGGCCGAACAACTTCGAGAAGAAACTCACGGGCGAATCCCCTTGCGTGTGACAGACCCGCCCGCGGGGCAGGGTGAGAACCTCGGACAGGCTGCGGGCCCGGTCGTGGATCGGGCCGGCTGGAGTGGTACTCCGACGTGTGGTGCTCCGGTGTGTGCTGGTGTGGACCAGTCTCGTCCACGTGACGGCGGCGCCCCGCACCGGGGGCCGCCCGCAGGTGACGGGCCGTTCGGCCGGTACCCCGTCACTTCGGAGCCGGCTTGGCGTACTGCGGCGTCTTCAGATCGACGAGGGCGTCGACGACCACCTTCTGCTGCTGGGAGATGGTCGCGCGCGCCTGATGGCTCTCCAGCGTGCGGACCACACCTCCCGGGATGTTCAGCGCGGGTGTGAGGTCCTGCGGGTTCCCCACGACGGTGAAGCGATAGGGCTGCGAGACCTTCTTGCCGTCGATCTGCACACCGCCGCCGGACACGTCCGTGAAGTAGGTGTTGACCACCACGCGCACATCGTTGATCTGAATCGCCTCCGCCCCCGCCGCTCGGAGTTCCTGCAGGGTGTCCAGCAGCATATCCGCCTTCACCTGCCCTTGGGGATCATCGACCGTGAGTACGATGCCCGGACCAGTGGCTTTGACGGTTCCTGCGAGCACACCGAGCTCCGTCACCTTCTTCCTGGTCTGTTCCTGGGCTTCCTTGGCCTGGTTGGAGCTATTCTCCAACTTCGCCAGGGACTGCTCCAGCTCCGCCTTCTCCTGTTGGAGACGCTGCTGGCGGCTGTCCAGTTCGTCGAGGATCCGCACAAGATCCTCCTGACGGGCGCCGCGCAGCTGGCTGTGGTGGTCGTTGGTCGAGCGGACCTGGATCGCCAGGGCCAGGCCCAGCGAGAAGAGCAGCAGCGCCACCACCAGCTGGCCGCGCGAGAGCCGCGGCGGCCAGAGCGCCGCCTTCAGCCGGCGGCGGCCCGCGCCGCGGTCCACGGCGGCCGGGGCGGGCTCCTCGGCGACGGGCTCCTCGGCGACGGACTGCGGCTGAGGCTCGGGCTCACGCGCAGGCACGGCCTCGGGCTTCGCCTCAGGCGCCGGCGCCGGCGCCGGCTCATGCTCGGGCTCGGACTCGGGCTCGCTCACGGCCTCCGGCTGCGGCTCCGGTTCCACGTCCTGAGCCCCGGGCTCGGCCTCGGGGTCGGGCGTGTCCTCGGGCTCGGCCTCGGCCTCAGGCGTGTCCGTGAGCTCGGCCTCGGCCTCCGGCGCCTCCGGCTCCCCGTCCGGCTGCTCCTGAGCATCCGCGGCCGGCTCCACCGGCTCCGCGGCCTTCACCGGCTCGGCCCGCTCGACCGGCCCGACCGGCTCGACCGGCTTCGCGGGCGTCTTCTCCGCCGCCGGCGCCTTCGCCGGCGCCACTGCGCCGCGCTCCTCCGCGCCGTCCTTGCGCACGTCGTCGCGCACGTCCTCGCGCACGTCGTCTCCTGCCCGTCCGTCCGCCTGCTTCTCGTCCGCCGGCCCGCGGCCCTGCTCAGGCGCGGAAGACATGGCGCCTGATCGCAGCGGCGTTGGAGAAGATGCGGATGCCGAGGACGACGACCACGCCGGTGGACAGCTGCGAGCCGACGCCCAGCTGGTCACCGAGGAAGACGATCAGCGCCGCGACCACCACGTTCGAGAGGAAGGAGACGATGAACACCTTGTCGTTGAAGATCCCGTCCAGCATCGCCCGGACACCGCCGAACACGGCGTCGAGCGCCGCAACCACCGCGATCGGCAGGTACGGCACGACGGCGTCCGGAACCTCGGGCTGGACGAAGAGTCCGACGACCACCCCGATCACGAGACCCAGTACGGCAATCACGGTCTAGCTGCTCCTGTCCCTGCAGAGGACGACCCGCTCGTGGTCGCCGTGGGCGTGTGGGCTGTCGTGGTCTTCGCGGACCCGCTCGGCGGGCGCTTCCCGGTGCTCTGCGCACTCGGCCTGGCCGACGGCGACGGGCTCGCGGACGGGCTCTCCCCGGCGCCGGCCGAGGCCGTGGCGCTCGGGGCGGTGGCGGACGGACTCGCCGGCTGGCCGGCGGTCGGGCTCGCCGTCGGCGAGACCTCCGGCGTGGCGGGCTGGGCGGTCCGCAGCGTGACGCCCACCGCTGCGGGCAGCGTCAGCTTCTTCTGCGCGGAGATCGTCGACTTGATGCCGTACTTCTCCTGCAGCAGGCGCAGGTACTGGCCCGCCATGTGGCTCTCGAAGGCGCCGACCAGCTTGGGCCCGTCCCCGAGCGCCTGCACGTTGTACGGCGGGACGAGCGGCCGGTTGTCCACCAGGACCGCCTCGCCCGCGGCGCGGATCGCGGAGAGCGCGGTGAGCCGCTGCCCGTTGATCGAGATCGCCTCCGCGCCGGACTCCCAGAGGCCGTTCACCACCAGTTGCAGGTCCCGGTCCCGCAGCCGGCCGCTGTTGGAGAAGCCCTGCCCGGCCCGCGGGTCGACGTTCCCCCCGGCGCCGGTGCCGGCCGCGTCCTCGAGGATCAGCTTGATCCCCGGGCCGGTGACCTCGGCCAGTCCGACCGCGCCCGCCAGGGCGGCCGGGTCCGCGTCCCCCGAGGCCAGCGCCTGCTGCTGCGTGCTGTCGACCCTGCGCCGCAGGTCCTGCACCTGCTGCTGCAGGCGGTCCGCCGATGCGTTGCTGTCGTTGATCCGGTGGATCAGCGCGTCGCGCTCCTTGGCGAGCGTCGGCTCGGCCTTGCGCGCGTTCACCGCGCCGATCGTCACCACCACCCCCACCAGGGCCAGCCCGGCGCCCAGCGTGAGCAGGCCCCGGGCCGTGCCGGGTATCCGGCTGTCGCGGTCCCCGCCGCGGGCCGCGGCGGCCTCCGCGTATCCCTCGTCCAGGCCGTGGTCCATCACATTGGTCAGCAAGGACATCGAGGCGTCCGGACGGTTGTACCGTCCGTTGCTGGCACTCGGCGTCGGCGTCGCTGGCATGCGGACCATCGTCCCACGTCGACGGAGGGCCCCGAACACACCCCCTGACCTGCGTACTCACCAGAAGCGACAGATCGTACGAAAACGCTATAGAACAGACAAGGGCGGACACGAACGGGGCGGGCGACACCAGCCGCCCGCCCCGCCGCCGTTCCGTTGGCTCGTCAGGTCACCGCCCGGCGCCGTCGACCACCGCCGCCCACTCGTCCAGCAGCGCCTCGGTCGCCTCGTCGTCCGGGCCCTCCGCCCAGAGGTGGGTGACCGCCTCGGCCGGGTCGGGCAGGACCAGCGTCCACCGCCCGTCCGCCTCGACCACCCGGACGCCGTCCGTGGTGTCCAGCCGCCGGCTGCCGGCCGCCTCCACCACCGAGCGCATGACCATGCCCTTCGCCGCCCAGGGCGTCGCGATGTCCCGCCGCCGGATGTGCGCCTGCGGGATGCGCGCGTCGATCTGGCTCAGCGTGAGCTGGGTCCGGGCCACCAGCCCGACCAGCCGCACGAACGCCGCCGCCCCGTCCAGCACCCCGCTGAACTCGGGCACCACGAAGCCGCCCCGCCCGTCGCCGCCGAACACGGTGCCCTCGGCGGCGGCCGCCTTGGCCAGGTCGTCCGGCGTGGTCGTGGTCCAGATGACCTGCGTGCCGTGGTACGCCGCCACCTGCTCGGCGATCCGGGTCGTGGTCACCGGCAGAGCCACCTGCCCGCTCCGCCGCTCGGCCGCGACCAGGTCGAGCAGCACCAGCAGCGCGCGGTCGTCGTCGATCACCCGGCCCAGCTCGTCCACGAAGGCCACCCGCTCGCCGACCGGGTCGAAGCGGACGCCGAAGGCCGCCCGCGAGGACGCGACCAGCTCGCCCAGCCTGGCCAGCCCCGCCCGGCGCTCCTCGGCGTCCTCGGTCGGCCGTGCCTCGTCCAGCCCGCTGGAGACGGTGAGCGCCTCCACCCCGAGCCGGCCGAGGATGCTCGGCAGAACGAGCCCCGCGCTGCCGTGCGCGGTGTCCACGACCACCTTGAGGCCGGCCTCGCGGACGCCCGTGGTGTCGATGGTCCGCAGCAGATTGCCCGCGTAGGAGTCGAAGACGCTGGACGGGAAGGTCAGGTCCCCGATCTCGCCCGGGAAGGCCCGCCGGTACTCCTGGCGCGCGTACACGCGGTCCAGCTTGCGTTGGCCGGCCTGCGAGAGGTCGGCCCCGCGCTCGTCGAAGAACAGGATGTCCAGCGAGTCCGGCACCCCGGGCGTGGTCCGCAGGAAGATCCCGCCGGCACTCCCCCGCGCGGTGTGCTGCCGGGCCACCGGCATCGGTACGTTCTCCAGGTCCCGGACGTCGATCGCGCTCGTCTGCAGCGCCGAGATCATCGCCCGTTTGAGCGCACGCGCACCACGCGAGTGGTCACGCGCAATGGTGACGGTGGCACCCTTCTTCAGCGTGGTCGCGTACGCACCCGCCAGCCGCACGGCCAGCTCCGGCGTGATCTCGACGTTGAGGATGCCCGAGACGCCGCGCAGTCCGAAG
Source organism: Kitasatospora sp. NPDC047058 (assembly GCF_040643935.1). Taxonomy (NCBI): domain Bacteria; kingdom Bacillati; phylum Actinomycetota; class Actinomycetes; order Kitasatosporales; family Streptomycetaceae; genus Kitasatospora; species Kitasatospora sp. NPDC047058. Next base: position 37,896 of record NZ_JBEYVJ010000038.1, read on the forward strand.
AGGTGCTCCTGCCCGCGGGACTCCCAGATCACCGAGGTGTTGACGACCGCACCGGCCTCGATGGTCTTGAACGGGTACACCCGGACGTTGGCCGCGATCATCGACTCCTCGCCGATCAGGCACTCGTCCCCGATCACCGCGCCGTCCTCGAGCCGCGCGGCCCGCATCACGTCGGTGTTCTTGCCGACCACGCAGCCCCGCAGATTGCTCTGCGGTCCGACGTACACGTTGTCGTGGACGACCGCCTTGTGCAGGAACGCGCCGCGTTTCACGACCACGTTGCTGCCGAGCACGGTGTGCTCGCGGATCTCCACGCCGGCTTCGACCTTGGCGTAGTCCCCGATGTACAACGGCCCGCGGAGCACCGCCTCCGGGTCCACCTCGGCCCCTTCGGCCACCCAGACGCCGGGCGAGATCTCGAAGCCGTCGAGCTCGACGTCGACCTTGCCCTCCAGGACGTCCGCCTGGGCCTTGCCGTAGCTCTCGTGGGTGCCGACGTCCTCCCAGTAGCCCTCGGCCACGTACCCGTAGACCCGCTTGCCCTCCTTCAACAGCTGCGGGAACACGTCGCTCGACCAGTCGACCGACTCCCCCGCCGCCACGTAGTCGAAGACCTCGGGCTCCATCACATAGATACCGGTGTTCACCGTGTCGGAGAAGACCTGCCCCCAGGTCGGCTTCTCCAGGAACCGCTCGACCCGCCCCTCGTCATCGGTGATCGTGATACCGAACTCGAGGGGATTCGGGACCCGGGTGAGGCATACCGTGACCAGTGCGTTCTTGCTGCGGTGAAACTCGATCAATTCCGAGAGATTGAAGTCGGTCAGCGCGTCACCGGAGATCACCAGAAAGGAGTCGTCCTTGAGCGCGTCCTCGGCGTTCTTGACACTCCCCGCAGTGCCGAGCGGCGTCTCCTCATTGGCATAGGTGAGATGCATACCCAACTCTTCGCCGTCACCGAAGTAGTTCTTGACCAGCGAGGCCAGGAACTGGACGGTCACGACGGTGTCGGAGAGACCGTGCCGCTTCAGCAGCCGAAGCACGTGCTCCATGATCGGGCGGTTGGCCACGGGTAGCAGCGGCTTCGGCATGCTGGAGGTCATCGGGCGGAGTCGGGTGCCTTCGCCCCCTGCCATGACAACGGCTTTCATTACGGGTGCGTCCTCCTTCGCGGTGGTGGACCTGCAGGTCCATCAAACCGTTCCAGAGGTGGTCTACCCGGAAGATATGGTCCGACGCACCGTGGCGTCGTGGGACTTCTCTCAGATCACGTCTCAGACTGTGGACGCGGAGGACGCTGCGCCGGCCCGGATGATCTGTCTCACCTGCACCGCGTAAAGAATGGCGGCCCACCAGTACAGCGTGGTCCCCCACCAGATGAAGGCCCAGCTGACCACCTCGGCCGGCCGCGCGATCCAGCTGTCCCCGGTGCCGAGCAACAGGAGCGGAAAAGCGTACATCAGATTGAATGTCGCGGCCTTGCCGAGGAAACTCACCTGCAACGGCCCGTAGCCGTGCCGGTTGAGAATGGGCAGCAGCGCCGCGATAAACAGCTCACGGGCCAGCAGGACGGCCGTCAGCCACCACGGCAGGATCTCACGCCAGGTCAGGCCGACCAGGGTGGACAGCACATAGAGCCGGTCCGCCAGCGGGTCGAGCAGCTGCCCGACCCGGCTGATCTGCCCCCACCTGCGGGCCAGCTTTCCGTCCAGGTAATCGCTGACGCCGCTCAGCATCAGGATCAGCAACGCCCAGCCGTCATTGTTCGGCCCGCCGAACACCGGCCAGAGAATCAGCCAGAGGAAGAGCGGAACGCCGACCAGCCGGCCCATGCTCAGCAGGTTGGGGATGGTGAGGACGCGATCGGTCTGGACCCGCGTCTCCTGGACCTCCACCCGGGGGCCTCCTGTACCGTGTGACGACTTTTGCAACGTTGACCCTACAGCAGAAAAGCCCCCGACCGGTTCCCCGGGCGGGGGCTTCTCTCGAAGAATTGTTCGGCGGCGTCCTACTCTCCCACAGGGTCCCCCCTGCAGTACCATCGGCGCTGTGAGGCTTAGCTTCCGGGTTCGGAATGTAACCGGGCG
>NZ_JBEYVJ010000039.1:0-39657 GCF_040643935.1 Kitasatospora sp. NPDC047058
CCCGCCGGGACACGGCGGGCCGGGGCCTCAGGACTGCTCGACGGCTCAGGTGATGTCGTCCATCTGCTCGTGCCGCGCGGCCGGCACCGGCGCACTCGCGACCGGCGCGGCGGACGCCTCGACGGCCTCCGTCCGCCCCACCGCCTGCACCGAGAGGTCCAGCTGCGAGGCCTCCTCGTCGTCCAGCGCGAGGTCCGGGTTGCGCCGGGCCCGGCGCTTGTCGTTGACCAGCGCGATGGCGACGGCGATGAAGTACAGCGCCCAGATCGGCGCGGCCAGCACCAGCATGCTGACCGGGTCGGCACTCGGCGTGGCGAAGGCGGCGAACACGGTGATCGCCATCACCATGGCGCGCCACCAGCCCAGCAGCCGCTTGCCGCTGACCATGCCGACCAGGTTCATCATCACCAGCAGCAGCGGGAACTCGAAGGCGAGGCCGAAGACCAGCACCATCCGGGTGGCGATGTCGAAGTAGTCGTCGGGCGGCAGGATCGGGGTGGTCGTGGTCGGGCTGAACGAGATCAGCACCTCGACCGTGGTCGGCATCACCAGGAACGCGCAGCCCACGCCGGCCAGGAACAGCGGCGCGCCGCAGGCCATGAAGATCATCGTGTACTTGCGCTCGTGCTTGTGCAGACCGGGCGCCACGAAGGCCCAGAGCTGGTACAGCCAGACCGGCACGGCGGCGACCACGCCCGCCGTCAGCGCGACCTTGAGCATCCAGTTGAAACCGGCGGTGAGACCGACGGTGGAGACCTGCGCACAGCGGCCGTGGAAGTCCGCGGCGTTCGACGGGTCGCACTGGGGAATCGGCTTCAGCAGGAGCGTTTCGAGGTGCTTGTGGTAGATCAGCGCGACGATCGTGAACACCACGATCGCCAGGACCGACTTGACCACGCGGTTCCGCAGTTCCCGCAGGTGGTCGGCGAGGGCCATCCGCCCCTCAGGATCCTTGGGCGCCTTCGACGCCTTGGAGAGCTTGCTCAACCCCGGTCCTCAACTCGTGCGTCGAGGCCCGCCGGTCGGCGGGCCTCCAGTGGTCGCGTGCTCCGCGGGCTTCGCGCGCCCCGCGTGTACGCCGAACCGCTCAGCGCGGTCCGCCGTCCGTCCCCGTCGGTGCGGACCGGTCCGCGACCGGCCGGGCGGTCGCGGACGCCCCCGGCGCGGACTGGATGGTCTTCGCCGGGGCGGGCTCGGTGACCGCGGGCTGCGGAGCCGGTCCGGCCGCACCGTCCGCGCCGTCCGACTTCATCGCCTTGGCCTCGCTCTTCAGGATCCGCAGCGACTGGCCGAGCGAGCGCGCCAGTTCGGGCAGTCGCTTGGCACCGAAGAGCACAATGGCGAAAACCACGATCACCATGATCGCGGTCCCGGAGACCCGCATACTCGACCACCTTCAGTCACGGCGGCACCGGCGGGCCGCCCGCTGCGGGGATGGTAACCGCGGCGGGTGACGCCCTGGCGACGGCCGCCCGAACAGGACAGCGGCCCCCGGCCGCAAGGTGCAGGAGCCATCTGAGAGCGTAACGCGCCCGACGCCGCGCGCAGCAGCCCCCGTACCCCCCGCGGCCCGATTGTGCCGGGCGACACGTCAGCGCCCGGGAACCGCCGCCGCGAGGTCGCCGGCCGCCTCCGCCAACGCGCGCGAGGCGGCGTCCACCCCCTTGGCCAGAGCCCGCACGTCCCGCCAGAGCCGGATCGCGAGGACGCCGAGGACCAGCAGACCGGCGGTGACGAGCAGGACGGCGGCGACGAGCATCCAGGACATGCCGACCACCCTATCGACCCGGGTCGCGCCGGACGGACCAGCCCGCCGCTCCCCCGCAGCCCGCCTCAGCCCTCGGCCGGCACCAGCCGCATGGTCCGGACCCCGGCACCGGTCATCGCCGTGACGATCTTCTCACCGGCCGGCTTGCGCACCGAGGCCCCGCAGAGCGGACAGCCGAAGCTGTAGTGCGTCTGCGCCGGCGTCCGGCCGAAGGTCAGCCGGAACTCCTCGGCGGGCAGCTCCACCTTCTCCCGGCACTGCGAGCAGTACACCTTGAATCTGGTACCGGGCTCCACGGCTCAGACCAGCCCCTCCCCGTAGGCCGCCAGTGCCTCCACCGCCGCCGCGCGCGCCTGCCCGGCGAGCTCCGGGGGCGAGACGATCCGGCCGTCCCGGCCCAGCCGCAGCGCCAGCGGGCGCAGCTGGGACGGGTCGGCACTGCGCAGGGTGATCCGCAGGCCGCCGTCGGGCAGTTCCTCGGCGCGGTCGTGGGTGTAGTACTCGGCGACCCAGCGCCCGCCGGAGGTGACCTCGACCACCACCTCGGGGTCGTCGGCGGACGGGTTGACCAGCCCGCCGGACAGGTCGCGCGGCTCGCGCCGGGGCGGGTCGGAGGGGGTGTCCAGCACCCTGATCTCGGCGACCCGGTCGAGCCGGAACATCCGGTGGTCCTCGGAGGTGCGGCACCAGGCCTCGAGGTAGGTGTGGCCCTCGGTGAGCAGCCGGATCGGGTCGACCTCGCGCTCGGTCATGCCGCCGCGGCCGTGCGAGTAGTAGCGCAGCCAGAGCCGGCGGCCCTCGCTGAGCGCGCGGTCGATGTCGGCGAAGACGTGGCTCTCGGCCTCGAAGGTGACGCCGACCCGGGCGCTGCCCTCGGCGCTGTCCCCGGCGGCGTTCTCGATCTTGGCGACGGCCCGGGTCAGCGCCTCCCGGTCACCGGCCCGCAGGCCCGGCAGGCCGGCCACCGCGCGGGCGGCGACCAGCAGCGCGGTGGCCTCGTCGGCGGCCAGCCGCAGCGGCTGGGCGACGTCGTCCACGTTGTGCCACCAGATCCGCTCGCCGTCGGTGTCGATGTCGAGCAGGTCGCCGCCGCGGAAACTGGTGCCGCACATCGGCAGCACGTTGAGGTCGCCGATCAGCTCGCGCTCGGTGATCCCGAAGGCGCGGGCCACCTCGGCGACCTCGGCGCCGGGGCGCTCGCGCAGGTAGGTGACCAGCGAGAGCATCCGCCGGGTCTGGTCGATCGCGTTGCTCATGCCCGCACTCCCTCGATTCCCTCAACAGCACCGGCCACCGCGCGCAGCCGCTCGATCACGTCCGTGCGCAGCTCCTCCGGCCCGAGCACCAGCACGTCCGGCCCGAACTCGGCCAGGTCGGCGCCCAGCCCGTTGCCGTACGGGATCTCCAGCTCGTCCCAGCCGTCGTCGGCCCGCCGCGTGTTCAGCGCCTTGGTGCGCAGCGGGAAGCCGGCCCCGCGGCGGACCCGCACGGTGGCGGTGGCGGTCGCGCCCTCGCCGGCGAACTTGGCCACGGTGGCGCGGACGTCGACGTGCTCGGGGACGGTGCCCAGGAAGGCGCCGCTGCGCGCCTTGACCCGGCCGGTGATCCGGCTGAGCCGGAAGACCCGGGCGTCGCTGCGGTCGCGGTCCCAGCCGGCCAGGTACCAGTGGCCGCGCCAGCACTCCAGCGCCCACGGCTCGACGGTGCGCTGCTCGACGGCGGCGGCCCCGGCCTTGCGGTACTCGAAGGTGACCGGACGGCGGTCCCGCGCGGCGGTGAGCAGCGGCTCGAACGCGGCCTCGCGGGCCGGGATGCGCGGTTCGAGGGCGGTGCGGCCCTCGGCCTCGGTGAACGGGACGCCGGCCGCGCGCAGCTTCTGCAGGGCGCCGCTGGCCGCGCCGGACATCTTGGCCTGCTGCCAGACCCGGGCGGCGAGGGTGAGCGCCGCGGCCTCCTCGGCGTCGAGGGCGATCTCCGGCAGGCGGTTGCGGTCGGCACGGGCGAGGTAGCCGAGCTCGCCGTCGAGGGCGTTCTCGTCCACGTCGATGACCAGACCGAGTTCGCGCAGGTCGTCCTTGTCCCGCTCGAACATCCGGTTGAAGGCGTCCTCGCTGCTGTTCTGCCAGGCCTCGCGGTACGCCTCGATGGACTCCCGCAGCTCCTTCTTGGAGAGCGGCCGTCTGGTGTTCATCAGGCACAGGGCGAGATTCATCAGCCGCTCTGCCTTGGCGATCGCCATCGCTGACCCTTCCGGTGTGCCGCGCCGCGCGCGGGGTGCGCCCGCCGGGCGCTCTCGGCCCGGCGGGACCGACCGTACCGGTAGCGGTACGCAGTGCAAAAGCCGAGTCCGGAAACGCGCGGGGCCGCACCCCCGGGGCGGGGGTGCGGCCCTCGGCCACGGGCGGCCGGAACCGGCTCAGACGCCCAGCAGGTCGACCACGAAGATCAGGGTCGAGCCCGCCGGGATCGCCGGGGTCGGCGACTGGTTGCCGTAGGCCAGGTGCGCCGGGATGGTCAGCTCGCGGCGGCCGCCGACCTTCATGCCGACGACGCCCTGGTCCCAGCCCTTGATGACGCGGCCGGCGCCCAGCGGGAACTTGAAGCTGGAACCGCGGTTCCAGCTCGCGTCGAACTCCTCGCCGGTCGAGAAGGTGACGCCGACGTAGTGCACCTCGACGACCTGGCCCGGCTTGGCCTCCTCGCCGGTGCCGACCTCGATGTCGCGGATCCGCAGCTCGGCCGGCGGGTCACCGATCGGGAAGTCGATCTCCGGCTTCGTCTTGTTGCTCACAACTGCCTCTTCTCGGTTTGGTTCCATCACGACCAAGCGGCGGGCGCCCGCACCCGGTCCGTTCCCGGACCACGGTACGGGCGCCCGCCGCCCGTCCGGGCTCGGGCCACGCGGCCCGCCCGAAGGTCACACGCACACCATTGTCACCCGAAAGTGGATCAGCCCTGACCGGCGTCCAGGATGTCGACCACGAACACCAGGGTGGAGTTCGCCGGGATGTCGCCCTGCGCCTGGTCCTTGTAGCCGAGCGAGGCCGGGATGACCAGCTCGACCCGGCTGCCGACCGTCTGGCCCTCCAGGCCCTGGTCCCAGCCCGCGATGACCTGGCCGCCGCCGACCGGGAAGGAGAACGCCTGGCCCTTGCTCAGCGAGGAGTCGAAGACCTTGCCGTCCTTGAACAGCGCGCCGGTGTACTGGACGACGACCTTCTCGCCCTTCTCGACCTTCGGGCCGGTGCCCTTGATCAGGACGTGGCTCTTCAGCTCGGTCGGGTCGGCCGCGCCCTTCACCGGGGTGATCTCGGCCGGCTTCTTGCCGTTGTCCTTCACCTGCGGGAAGTCCGCGGGCGGCGGGGTCACGGTGCCGGCGACCACCGCGTCGGGCGCGTTGGTGTTGCGGATGTCGATGACGAACACCAGGTTGTCCTTGGCGCCGATCGACATGTTCGGGTTGCCCTGGGCGCCGAACGCGGCGGCCGGCGGGGCCACCACCATGATCCGGCTGCCGGCCTTCTTGCCGAGCACGGCCTGGTCGAGCGCCGGGATCAGCGCGTCGGTGCCGGCCTGGAAGATCTGCGGCTTGCCCTTGTCGTCGTACGAGCTGGGGATGTCCTTGCCGGTCGTCCAGTCCTTGGCGGTGTAGTCGACCGAGGTCCAGGAGTTCTTCTCGACCTTGGCGCCGCTGCCCTCGGAGAGCACCTTGACCACGAAGGAGCCGTCGGCCTGCTCGGAGGGCACCTCGATGCCCGCCTTCTTGCCGAACTCGCCGGTGACCGTCGGCAGCACCTTGGCGGTGTCCTTGATCGGCGGCACCGGCTCGGCGGACGGCGTGGCCGGCGCGCTCTTCGCCGCGTCCGGCTTCGCGGCGGCGCTGTCGCTCTTCGAGCCGTCCTTGTTCACCGTGTAGAGCGTGATGCCGCTGCCGACCAGCAGCACGGCGAGCACCGTGCCGAGGATCACCCCGAGCTTGCCGGCCCCGGGCGGGTTCTCGTCGTACCCGGCCTCCGAGGAGTCCTGGCGGCGCACGTTGGACGCGAAGATCTGCGGGGTCTCGTCGGTCTTCGTCCCGCCGGTCCGCCGCGTGGCCTCGCCCGGCTGGGCCCAGCCGGCCTGCTGCTTCAGGATCGACGGCGGTACGACGATCGACTCGCCGTCGCCCGGCAGCGGGCCGCCGGGCCGCGAGTCGGCCGGGTCACCGCCGGCGTTCCCGTTCGCAGTGCCGGCACCGCCCGGGCTCGACGCTTTCTCAGACATGACTCCCCATCCATCTCGCCACGAGGTCTTCGAGGTCTACGGCCGGCGTGGTGAGCGCCGGGGTGCTGTCGCACGTACCGCCCGTTACCCGGACGCCGGCGGCGCCTACCACAGTGCGAGGGCAGTATGACAGGTCAGGATGAGGGCGGACGCTTCCATGTGCGAGCGCCCGCCCAAGCGTACGGAATCCCACCCGTCGCTCCTAGGGCGTGTCTGAACAATTCCCGTCGGACGCCCGGCAGGGGTCACCCGGCACGCCCCGGGCGCGCTCTCCGCCCGCGTCCGGCCTGATCCACGCGACGGACACTAGACCGCTTCCAGGATGTCGATCACGAACACCAGGGTCGAGTTCGCCGGCACCGAACCCTGTGCCTGGTCCTTGTAGCCGAGGGACGGCGGCACCACCAGCTCGACCCGGCTGCCGACGGTCTGGCCGACCAGCCCCTTGTCCCAGCCCTCGATGACGCTGCCGGTGCCGATCTGCAGCGCCTGCGCACCGCCGTGGCTCCAGGAGGAGTCGAACTGCTGGCCGTTGCTCCACAGCACGCCGGTGTACTGCACGACCAGGGTCTGCCCGGCCTTCACCTGCTTGCCCTCGCCCTTGATCAGCACCGCCTGCTGGAGGTCGGCGGGCGGCGCCTGCCCGGCCGGGATCGTGATCGTGACGGGGGCCTTGCCGTTGTCCTTGACCTGCGGCATCGTCGCCGGCGGCTGCGTCATCGTGCCGGAGAGCGTGGAGTCCTGCGGCAGGCTCTCCATGATGTCCAGCACGAACACCACGGTGTCCCCGGGGGCCACCCCGAGCTGGGTGTTGCCCTGGTTGCCGAACGCGGCGGCCGGCGGGGCCACCACCAGCAGCCGGCTGCCCACCTTCTTGCCGATCACGCTCTGGTCGAACGCCGGCACCAGCTGGCCGCTGCCCGCCTGGTAGAGCTGCGGCTTGCCGCCCGCGTCGTAGGAGCTGGGCAGGTCCTTGCCGGTGGTCCAGTCCTTGGCCGTGTAGTTCACCGTCACCCAGTCGCCCTTGTTCACCGTCGAGCGGTCACCCTCGCTCACGGTGTTGACGACGAACTGGCCGCTGGGCGCGGCGTCGGGGATGGTGATGGTGGCCTTGCTCCCGAACCCGCCGCCCGACACGGTCGGCATCGGCGGGGCCTCCGAGACCGGCGCCGGCACCGTGGGGGCAGCGCTGGACGCCGTGGGCGTCACCGGGCTGGTCGCCTTGGTGGAACTGCTGCAGGCGACCACCAGCAGCAGGGGCAGGGTGAGAAGCAAACCGGCGGTGCGGCGCACGGCGTTCCTAACTGTCGGTCAAAGTCGGCTCTCCGGACTCGACGGACAGCGTATGCCCCGACCGCGTCCGGCCCCGGTAGACACCACCGGGGCCGGACACGACGAAGATCACGACGGCGGGGCTCACATCCCCGCGATCAGCTTCTCCACCCGCTCGTCGACCGAACGGAACGGGTCCTTGCAGAGCACCGTCCGCTGCGCCTGGTCGTTCAGCTTCAGGTGCACCCAGTCCACCGTGAAGTCCCGGCGCTGCTCCTGCGCCCGGCGGATGAAGTCGCCGCGCAGCCGGGCCCGGGTGGTCTGCGGCGGGATCGACTTGGCCTCGAAGGTCTTGAGGTCGGTCGTCACCCGCTGCGCCTGCCCCTTGCCCTGCAGCAGGTAGAACAGGCCGCGCCGGCGGTGGATGTCGTGGTACGCGAGGTCGATCTGGGCGACCCGCGGGTTGGACATGCTCATCTCGTGCTTCTCGCGGTAGCGCTCGATGAGCTTGTACTTCATGATCCAGTCGATCTCGGTGGCCACCCCGTCGAGCCGCTCGGTGCGGACCGCCTCCAGGGTGCGGCCCCAGAGGTCCAGGACCTGCGCGATGGTGCCGGTGTTGATGCCCTTGCGGTCGGCGAACTCCAGCGCCTTGGTGAAGTACTCCTCCTGGATGTCCAGCGCGCTGGCCTCCCGGCCGTTGGCGAGCCGCACCTGGTGGGTGCCGGTGAGGTCGTGGCTGACCTCGCGGATCGCCCGGATCGGGTTCTCCAGGGTGAGGTCGCGCATCACCACGCCGGCCTCGATCAGCCGCAGCACCAGGTCGGTGGCGCCGACCTTGAGCAGCGTCGTGGTCTCCGACATGTTGGAGTCGCCGACGATGACGTGCAGCCGGCGGTAGCGCTCGGCGTCGGCGTGCGGCTCGTCCCGGGTGTTGATGATCGGGCGCGACCGGGTGGTCGCCGAGCTGACGCCCTCCCAGATGTGCTCGGCCCGCTGGCTGACGCAGTACACGGCGCCGCGCGGGGTCTGCAGCACCTTGCCGGCCCCGCAGATCAGCTGGCGGGTCACCAGGAACGGAATCAGCACGTCCGCCAGCCGGGAGAACTCGCCGTGCCGGGCCACCAGGTAGTTCTCGTGGCAGCCGTAGGAGTTGCCGGCCGAGTCGGTGTTGTTCTTGAAGAGGTAGACGTCCCCCGCGATGCCCTCCTCGTGCAGCCGCCGCTCGGCGTCCACCAGGAGCCCTTCGAGGATGCGTTCGCCCGCCTTGTCGTGCGTCACCAGCTCGACCACGTCGTCGCACTCGGGGGTGGCGTACTCGGGGTGGGAGCCGACGTCGAGGTAGAGGCGGGCACCGTTGCGCAGGAACACGTTGCTGCTGCGGCCCCAGGAGACAACGCGGCGGAAGAGGTACCGGGCCACCTCGTCCGGTGACAGCCGCCGCTGCCCCCGGAACGTGCAGGTGACGCCGTACTCGTTCTCCAGCCCGAAAATTCGGCGGTCCATGCGGCATCCATTCTCTGCTTGGAGCTGTCCGAAACCGCCTCCGCGACGCCGACCGGGCCGCCGCAGGGGCACCGGAGTCCCGCACGACGGCGGATGGCCGCCGTACGGGACTCCCCGGGTACTGCTAGTCGGCCGGCGGGTTCGCCGCCGGCTTCTCGTCGTCGTCCGTCTCGGCGGACTGGTCGCCGTCGAGCAGCCGGGCGAGCTGGCCGCCCAGGATCCGCTTGAACTTGCGCTGCTGGAAGCGCTGGCGGTCCAGCACCGCCACCTCCAGCTGCTCCGGGGTCAGGGTGCGCGGGCTGCCGCCGTTCGGGTCCCGGGCGAGCGAGTCCACGGCGACCTTGACCGCCTCGGTGAGCGAGAGCCCGGCGCGGTGGCGCTGGCCCAGGTAGTTGCCGATCGAATCGGCGTTGCCGCCCACCACCACGTGGTTCTTCTCGTCGACGACCGAGCCGTCCGGTGTGAGCCGGTAGATCTGGTCCTCTTCCGTGGTGCGGCCGACCTCGGCCACGATCAGCTCCACCTCGTACGGCTTCTCGCCGACCGAGGAGAAAATGGTGCCGAGCGTCTGGGCGTAGACGTTGGCCAGGCCGCGGGCGGTGACGTCGGCCCGGTCGTAGGAGTAGCCGCGCAGGTCGGCGTAGCGGACGCCGCCGATGCGCAGGTTCTCGAACTCGTTGTAGCGGCCGACCGCCGCGAAGGCGATCTTGTCGTAGATCTCGGAGACCTTGTGGAGCGCCCGGGAGGTGTTCTCCGCGACGAAGACGATGCCGTCGGCGTAGGTGAGCACGACCACGCTGCGACCGCGCGCGATGCCCTTGCGGGCGTACTCCGCGCGGTCCGCCATGGCCTGCTGGGGCGAGACGTAGAACGGTGTCGACACCGGCGGTCGTCCCTTCCTTGGTGGGTGCGGCTAGAGCAGCGGGGCCTGCGGGCCGTTGGGGTTGATGAGGCGCTCGTCGGTGATCGACACGGCGATCTCGGAGACCTCGGCCTCGGTGAGCCGGCGGAAGCCGTCCTCGGTGATCAGCGAGACGATCGGGAAGATCTTGCGGGCGAGGTCCGGACCGCCGGTCGCGGAGTCGTCGTCGGCCGCGTCGTAGAGGGCCTGGACGACCAGGGTGGCCGCCTGCTGGGCCGTCAGGTCCGAGCGGTAGAGCTTCTTCATCGACCCGCGGGCGAACACCGAGCCGGAGCCGGTGGCGGCGAACCCGCGCTCCTCGGAGCGGCCGCCGGTGACGTCGTAGGTGAAGATCCGGCCGCGGCCGAGGTCGAGGTCGTAGCCGGCGAAGAGCGGGACGACCGCCAGGCCCTGCATCGCCATGCCGAGGTTGCCCCGGATCATGGTGGTCAGGCGGTTGGCCTTGCCCTCCAGCGAGAGCACGGTGCCCTCGATCTTCTCGTAGTGCTCCAGCTCCAGCTGGAACAGCCGGACCATCTCGACCGCGAGGCCGGCGGTGCCGGCGATGCCGACCGCGCTGTACTCGTCGGCCGGGAAGACCTTCTCGATGTCGCGCTGGGCGATCACGTTGCCCATGGTCGCTCGGCGGTCACCGGCGATGACCACACCGCCGTCGAACACCGCGGAGACGATCGTCGTCCCGTGCGGGGCCTCGACCACGGCCCCCGCGGGCAGTCCGCGCCGGCCGGGGATCAGCTCCGGCTGGTGGTCCGCCAGGAAGTCGAGGAACGACGAGGACCCCGGGGTCAGGAAGGCAGCCGGTAGACGCCCGGTGCCACGAGTGTTGGCTTCCACACGATTCCTTCCAGGTGGCTTGAAGCTCGCTGCCCGGCACCCTACCCGCCCGACGATCATCGTCCGAGTGTGGAGGGCCGGACCGGGGCGGACGGGCGGCCGTTGCCGTCCGCCCGCCCTCGGCGGTCGCGACCGTGAATTCCCTGAATGCCCGGACGGGTTACTGGCCGCCCTTTTGCACGAATTGGCGCACGAAATCCTCGGCGTTGGACTCGAGCACTTCGTCGATTTCGTCCAGAACCGCGTCGACGTCGTCGCTCAGCTTTTCCTGGCGCTCCTTGAGCTCCTCGGAATTCTGCGCTTCCGCGGCCTGCTCCTCGACCTCCTCGGAGGAGCGGTTCGCCCGCTGCTGGCCGCCGCCGGTGTCCTTGCTCGCCATTTCCCTCACCCCGCTCGATCGTCTGGCACGGTTTGGTCGTTGCTTGCTGCACCGACCCTATACACAAGGTGCGACTACCCGCTTCCGGTTTGCCGGTGGCGCTTCCTGTCCAACACCCGCTGCCACCCCGGATGATTCCCATTCGGCGGGCGTTCACCCGTGGTGATCGAAAAGTTACCCGCCGGACAGCACCCGGAGCAGGTCCTCCGCCGTGCGGCAGCGGTCCAGCAGCTCCTTCACGTGGTTGCGGGTGCCGCGCAGCGGCTCCAGGGTCGGGACGCGCTGAAGCGAGTCCCGGCCCGGCAGGTCGAAGATCACCGAGTCCCAGGAGGCCGCGGCGACGTGGTCGGCGTACTGCTCCAGGCAGCGCCCGCGGAAGTAGGCCCTGGTGTCCTCCGGGGGCTGGGAGACGGCCCGCTCGACCTCCTCCTCGGTCAGCAGCCGCTCGAACCTCCCGCGGGCCACCAGGCGGTTGTAGAGGCCCTTCTCGGCCCGCACGTCGCTGTACTGGAGGTCGACCAGGTGCAGCCGGGGGTTGTCCCACTCCAGGGCGTCGCGGCTGCGGTAGCCCTCCAGGATCTCCCGCTTGGCGATCCAGTCCAGCTGCCGGGAGAGCGACATCGGATCGCGCTCCAGCCTCCCCAGCACGTCCTCCCAGCGGGCCAGCACGTCGACGGTCTGCTCGTCGGCGTCGTTGCCGAAGCGGTCCTCGACGTACTTGCGGGCCAGCTCGAAGTACTCCAGCTGCAGTTGGACGGCGGTGAGCTTGCGCCCGTTGCGCAGCGTGATCAGGTGTTTCAGGGACGGGTCGTGGGAGACCCGGTGCAGGGTGCGCACCGGCTGGTCGACGGCGAGGTCGGAGGCGATGAAGGAGTCCTCGATCATCGCCAGGACCAGCGAGGTGGTGCCCAGCTTGAGGTACGTGGAGATCTCGGAGAGGTTGGCGTCCCCGATGATCACGTGTAGCCGGCGGTACTTCTCGGCGTCGGCGTGCGGTTCGTCCCGGGTGTTGATGATCGGCCGCTTGAGGGTGGTCTCCAGGCCGACCTCGACCTCGAAGTAGTCGGCCCGCTGGCTGATCTGGAAGCCGTTGGCGGAGCCGTCCTGGCCGATGCCGACCCGGCCGGCGCCGGTGACCACCTGGCGGGAGACGAAGAACGGGGTGAGGTGGCGGACGATGTCGGCGAACGGCGTCGCCCGCTTCATCAGGTAGTTCTCGTGGGTGCCGTAGGAGGCGCCCTTGTTGTCGGTGTTGTTCTTGTACAGGTGGATGTTCTGCCCGTTGGGCAGTTCCAGGGCGCGCTGGGCGGCGGCCGCCATGATCCGCTCGCCGGCCTTGTCCCAAAGCACGGCGTCGCGCGGGTTGGTCACCTCGGGCGAGCTGTACTCGGGGTGCGCGTGGTCGACGTAGAACCGCGCGCCGTTGGTCAGGATGACGTTGGCGAGGCCGATGTCCTCGTCGGTCAGCTGGCTGGCGTCCGCGACGTCGCGCGCCAGGTCGAAGCCCCGGGCGTCGCGCAGCGGATTCTCCTCCTCGAAGTCCCAACGGGCCCGCCGTGCCCGGTGCATCGCCGCCGCGTACGCGTTGACGATCTGGGACGAGGTGAGCATGGCGTTGGCGTTGGGGTGCCCGGGCACGGAGATCCCGTACTCGGTCTCGATGCCCATCACGCGCCGTACGGTCATGCGGCCCTCCTTGCCCGGTGCACCGCCCCCCACGGGCGGAACACGCTGACGTACCGCTGAACAACACCGGGGCGGGCCGTGTGCCCGCGCACGGTGGGTCGAGCCTAGAACGCGGCACCGACGGGCGGGCCCCGAGACGCGCCGTCCGGCTGCGGGGCCGCGAGGCGCCACAGCCGGACGGGGTGCGTGCTGGTCCGGGGACCGCTGCCGGCCCGGAGTCGTGCGGTTACAGGTACTGCCCGGTGTTGGCGACAGTGTCGATGGAGCGGCCGGACTCGGCGCCCTGCTTCCCGGTGACCAGCGTGCGGATGAAGACGATCCGCTCGCCCTTCTTGCCGGAGATCCGGGCCCAGTCGTCCGGGTTGGTGGTGTTCGGCAGGTCCTCGTTCTCCTTGAACTCGTCCACGCAGGCGGCGAGCAGGTGGGAGACGCGCAGACCGCGCTGGCCGTGGTCGAGGAAGTCCTTGATGGCCATCTTCTTCGCACGGTCGACGATGTTCTGGATCATCGCGCCGGAGTTGAAGTCCTTGAAGTACAGGACCTCCTTGTCACCGTTGGCGTAGGTGACCTCCAGGAAGCGGTTCTCCTCGGTCTCGGAGTACATCCGCTCCACGACCGACTGGATCATCGCCGCCACCGTGGCCTCGACGGAGCCGTCGTGCTCCTTGACGTCGTCGGGGTGGAACGGCAGCGAGTCCTTGAGGTACTTGGAGAAGATGTCCTTCGCGGCCTCGGCGTCCGGGCGCTCGATCTTGATCTTGACGTCCAGGCGGCCGGGCCGCAGGATCGCCGGGTCGATCATGTCCTCGCGGTTCGAGGCGCCGATCACGATGACGTTCTCGAGGCCCTCCACGCCGTCGATCTCGGCGAGCAGCTGCGGGACGATGGTGTTCTCCACGTCCGAGCTGACGCCGGAGCCGCGGGTGCGGAAGAGCGACTCCATCTCGTCGAAGAAGACGATGACGGGCGTGCCCTCGCCCGCCTTCTCCCGGGCCCGCTGGAAGACCAGGCGGATCTGCCGCTCGGTCTCGCCCACGTACTTGTTGAGCAGCTCGGGGCCCTTGATGTTGAGGAAGTAGCTCTTGCCCTGGGGCCGGCCGGTGACCTCGGCGACCTTCTTCGCCAGCGAGTTCGCGACCGCCTTGGCGATCAGCGTCTTGCCGCAGCCGGGCGGGCCGTAGAGCAGCACGCCCTTGGGCGGGCGCAGCTCGTACTCCTTGAAGAGGTCGGCGTGCAGGTAGGGCAGCTCGACCGCGTCGCGGATCAGCTCGATCTGGTTGCTCAGGCCGCCGATCTGCCGGTAGTCGATGTCCGGGACCTCCTCGAGGACCAGTTCCTCGACCTCGGCCTTGGGCACGACCTCGTACACGTAGCCGGAGCGGGGCTCCAGCAGCAGGGCGTCCCCCGCCCGGATGGTGATCTCGCGCAGCGGTTCGGCGAGGCGCACCACCCGCTCCTCGTCGGTGTGGCCGATGACCAGGGCGCGCTCGCCGTCCTCCAGGATCTCCTTGAGGGTGACGATGTCGCCGATGCGCTCGAAGGCCATCGCGTCCACGATGTTGAGGGCCTCGTTGAGCATCACTTCCTGGCCGCGCCGCAGCTCGTCGAGGTCGACGTTGGGGCTGACGTTCACGCGGAGCTTGCGCCCGCCGGTGAAGATGTCGGCGGTGCCGTCCTCGTTCTGGTCGAGGAAGGTGCCGAAACCGGCCGGGGGCTGTGCCAGCCGGTCCACTTCCTCCTTGAGGGCCACGATCTGGTCGCGGGCCTCGCGCAGGGTGGAGGCGAGCCGTTCGTTCTGGGCGGTCACGCCGGCCAGGTTGGTCTGGAGCTCGACGATCCGCTCTTCGAGGATTCTCGAATTGCGCGGCGAGTCGGCGAGCTTGCGGCGCAGCACGGCGATTTCCTGCTCTAGGTACGAGACCTGAGCGGCCTCGTCGGAACCACGAGCGGGCCTGCCGGTGCTGCGGTTGTAGTCGTCATCGTGGGCTGCCACGGTCCTCACCTCCTCCGGGGAGCTGGACGCTTCCAGACCCTACCTGGGACCAGGGGTCCGTAAACCCCTAGATCAAGAAAGATGGAACGGGCGTGTCCGATCTTCGCCCCAGCGTGCTTCCCCTCTGCTAAGGAGATACCCACCGCGCACCACCCAAAGCGGACCAGATGTATCGTCGAGCGAGTCGATATCCGATCGCGACCGAGACTTCCGGTCCGATCGTTGTACGAATGGCGGGATTGCCTCCGATAACGGGGCAACCCGGGACAGAAACGGCAGGGGACCATGTCGGTGACCGAGGAAGCGGCGGCGGCCGAGCCGCTCGAGGTGTGGATCGACCAGGATCTGTGCACCGGCGACGGCATCTGCGTGCAGTACGCGCCCGAGGTCTTCGAGCTCGACATCGACGGGCTGGCCTACGTGAAGGGCGAGGACGACGAGCTGCGCCAGCAGCCCGGCGAGACGGCTCCGGTGCCGCTGACGCTGCTTCAGGACGTGGTGGACTCCGCGAAGGAGTGCCCCGGCGACTGCATCCACGTGCGCCGGGTCGCCGACCGGGTCGAGGTCTACGGGCCCGACGCGGAGTAGCTCCTACGCCTGCGCGAGCGGGGCGGCGGTCTGGGCACGGTCCCAGCCGCCGCCCTTGCGCGTCCAGGTGAGGTCCAGTGAGATGTCCGGGCTGAACCGCGGCACGTCGTCGCTCGAATACCCCTGCGCGTGACCGGTGATGACGCCGTCACTGCGCAGGCCGAGCCGGCTGACGGTGAGGTTCTCGCGCTCCGCGACCAGGGTGGCCAGCACCACCGGCCTGCCGCCGTCGCCGGGGCCCAGCAGGTAGACGGCGTCCGGCGGGGTGCCGGTCTCGGCCGCGCAGTGGGCGGCGGCGACGGTGCCGGGGCGGCCGTCGCCGAGGTCGGCGGCGAAGCTGACGGATATCTTCACCGGGAAGGGGCCGCAGTCCAGCGGGAGTTCGGCCTTGGCCGGGTCGGGCGCGGCGGCCGCCGGAAGGGCCTTGACGGCGCCGCGCGCGGCCACCGTGGTGCCGGTGGCCGGGCCGGCGGCGAGCGCGGTGGCGACCACCGCGGCGCTGCCCGCGATCACGAGGGCCCAGTGCCAGGGGGCGGAGCGGGCGTGCCCAGGACCGCCGCGGTCCTGCGGGGTCTGCTGCTCGGCCGTCGCCTTGACCGCGGTCTCCACCAGGCGTCCCCTCCAGCGGGTCTGTTACGCGTGGGTCGGTGATGAGCGAGCATCGTCCCACACGGGGGCGGCCGCCGGGTGTCCCGGGTGCGGGGGTAACGCGAAGGGGTGGTACGCGGGCGGGAACGCCCGTCGTACCACCCCCGGCAGGGCGTACGGTCAGCCGAGGTCGGTCTCGGCCTCGGTGCTGCGGGCGGCGGCCCGGGCCGCGGCGCGCTCCTGGAGCGTCGGCTCCGGGGCGCCGTTGTCGTAGTCCTCGCCGTACGCGCCCTTGGCCGGGCGGCGGCGGCGCAGCGGCGGCTCGACGCCGTCGGCGAGGCGCCGGGCGGTGAGCAGGAAGCCGGTGTGGCCGATCATCCGGTGGTCCGGGCGGACGGCCAGGCCCTCCAGGTGCCAGGTGCGGACCATGGTCTCCCAGGCCTGCGGCTCGGTGAAGGTGCCGTGCTCGCGCAGCGCCTCGACGGTCTTGGACATCTGCGTGGTGGTGGCCACGTAGCAGCAGATGAGGCCGCCGGGGACGAGCGCCTTGGAGGCGACGTCCAGGCACTCCCAGGGGGCGAGCATGTCGAGGATGACGCGGTCGACGTCGGTCTCGACGAGGTTGTCCTGGAGGTCGCCGACGGTGAGCTTCCACGCCGGGTGCGGCCCGCCGAAGTAGCGCTCGACGTTGCCCTTGGCGATGTCGGCGAAGTCCTGCCGGCGCTCGTAGGAGGCCAGCATGCCGGTGTCGCCGACGGCGCGCAGCAGGTAGCTGGAGAGCGCGCCGGAGCCGACGCCGGCCTCGACCACGCGGGCGCCGGCGAAGATGTCGGCCATGGCCAGGATCTGCCCCGCGTCCTTGGGGTAGATCACGGCGGCGCCGCGCGGCATGGACAGGACGTAGTCGGGGAGCAGGGGGCGCAGCGCGAGGTACGGGACGTTCCCCGTGGTGCGCACGACCGTGCCCTCGGGGGCGCCGATCAGCTCGTCGTGCGGGAACGCACCCTTGTGGGTGTGGAACTGGTTCCCGGCCTGGAGCGTGAACGTGTAGTGGCGGCCCTTCGGGTCGGTCAGCTGGACCTGGTCCCCGACCTGGAAGGGCCCGCGTCGGCGGGTGGCACCGGTCGGTTCGGACATGCGGACAATCCTAAGGGAAGCCGACCGCCCGGCTTACCAGGTGATCCTCTTCAGCGACCGGTGACGGCGGCGGTCAGCCGCCGCTCGATGTCGGTGAGCGCGGCGACGCCGTACACCCGGCCGTCCGCCTCGACCACCAGGTACTCGCCGGCCGGCGTGGCGCGGACGGCGCGCAGCAGGTCCTCGCCGCCCAGGTCGGCGGAGAGCCGCAGGCCCGGTTCGAGGTCGCGGGCGAGCGCACCGACGACGATCCACGGGCGGCGGTGCTCGGGCACGGCCCGCACCTGGGACTCCCGGACGATGGCGATCGGCTCACCGCGGCCGTCGACCACCACGACGGCGCCGGCCTCGTCCTCGCGGGCGCGGCGCATGGCCTCGCCGAGCGGCGTGTCGGCGGTGACCTCGACGGCCCGGCGGGCGAGGTCGCGCAGCCGCAGGCCGGGCAGGGCCTCCTTGAGCCTGGCGTTGCGCACGGCACCGCCGGCGCCGTTCCAGATGATCGCGGCGAGGACGGCCGCCAGCACCGCGTCGACCAGGGTGTCGGTGGTGCTGCGCTCGGTCCCGCGGGCGGCGCCGGCCAGCGGCAGGCCGATCAGCACCGCGACGGCCAGCGCCCGGCCGACCCAGGCGGCGGCGACGGTGCCGGCCATCGGCCGGCCGGTGACCGCCCAGACCACCGCGCGCAGCATCCGCCCGCCGTCCAGCGGCAGGCCCGGCAGCAGGTTGAAGGCCGCGACGACGAGGTTGGAGACCATCAGGCCGGTGAGCAGCACGCCGGGGACGGTGGAGAGCTCGACGGCCCGCATGGCGAGGTAGAACGCGCCGCCGAGCAGCAGCGAGAGCAGCGGGCCGACGAAGGCCAGCCAGAACTCCCGCCAGGGGCTCTCCGCCTCGTTCTCGATCTCGGAGACCCCGCCGAAGAACTGGAGCTGGATCCGGCGCACCCCGAGCCGGTAACGGAGCGCGACCACGGTGTGGGCGAGTTCGTGGACCAGCACCGAGCCGTAGAAGGCGACGGCGAAGGAGAACGCGACCAGGTAGCGGGTCGCCCCGAGCTCCGGCAGGACGCGGTCGAGCTGGCCGCCGAACACCCAGGTGATCAGGGCGGCGATGACGAACCAGGACGGGGTGACGTAGATCGGCACGCCGAAGGGGCGGCCCATCAGGATGCCGCTGCGCCGCTCCGGCTCCTCGGGCGGCTGGCCCGCCGGGCCGCCTTCCTGCGGCGGCTGGTCGGAGGTCTGCCGCCCCCTGCTGTCGCTCACCGTGATCCTTTCGGTCGGGTGCCCTCGTGCGCCGCGCGCCGGTGCGCCCACGCTACGTGATCGCGGCGGTCGGGCGGCGCGCGCCCCTCTCTCAGCCTTCATACCCACTGGAAAGGCCGTGTGGCAGCACCGTGGCAGCGGGATGACAGCACGGGGCAATAGGGTCGGGGTATGCAGCAGACCGACACCAGCGGTGCCCCCGCGGCCCCGGCCCGTCCGGCGGCACCCCCGACCGGCCTGTCCCCGTCCCGCGCGGGGGACTTCCTGACCTGCCCGCTGCTCTACCGGCTGCGGGTGATCGACCGGCTGCCGGAGCCGCCGAGCGCCGCGGCGACCCGCGGCACCCTGGTGCACGCGGTGCTGGAGCGGCTGTTCGACAGCCCGGCGGCCGAGCGGACGCCGGAGCGCGCGCTGGGCCTGCTGCGCCCGCAGTGGGAGCGGCTGCTCGGCGAGCGCCCGGAGCTGGTCTCGCTGTTCCCGGAGGACCCGGACGGTGCGGCGCTGACCCGCTGGCTGGCGGACGCCGAGAAGCTGGTCGCCCAGTGGTTCCGGCTGGAGGACCCGACCCGGCTGCACCCGGTGGAGCGGGAGCTGTACGTGGAGACGGCCCTGGAGTCGGGGCTGCTGCTGCGCGGCTACATCGACCGGGTGGACGTCGCCCCGACCGGCGAGGTCCGGCTGGTGGACTACAAGACCGGCCGCGCGCCCTCGCGGGACTTCGAGGGCAAGGCGATGTTCCAGATGAAGTTCTACGCACTGGTGGTGTGGCGCTGGAAGGGCGTGATCCCCAAGCGGCTGCAGCTGGTCTACCTCGGCGGGGGCGGGGACGTGGTCAGCTACGACCCCGACGAGGCGGACCTGCTGGCGGTGGAGCGCAAGCTGCAGGCGCTCTGGGAGCGGATCACCCGGGCGGTGGCCACCGGGGACTTCCCGGCCACCCGCAACCGGCTCTGCGACTGGTGCGACCACCAGGCCAGCTGCCCGGAGTTCGGCGGGACCCCGCCGCCGTACCCGTTGCCGCTGCCGCCGGCGCGTACGTCTGACGAAGACGATCCCACGGGGGATCCGATGAGCAAGGAGTCCTAGGTGACGATCCGAGTGCTGCTGGTCGACGACCAGCCGCTGCTGCGCACCGGTTTCCGGATGATCCTGGAGGCCGAGTCCGACCTGGTGGTGGTCGGCGAGGCCGGCGACGGTCAGCAGGCGCTGGACCAGGTGCGGGCGCTGCAGCCCGACGTGGTGCTGATGGACATCCGGATGCCCAGGATGGACGGCGTGGAGGCGACTCGCCGGATCGCCGGCCCGGGGCGGGACGGCCCGGCCAAGGTGCTGGTGCTGACCACCTTCGACCTGGACGAGTACGTGGTGGAGGCGCTGCGCGCCGGGGCCAGCGGCTTCCTGCTGAAGGACGTGCCGGCCGAGGAGCTGGTGCAGGCGATCCGGGTGGTCGCGGACGGCGCGGCGATGCTGGCGCCGAGCATCACCCGGCGGCTGCTGGACATGTACGCCACCAAGCTGCCCTCGGGCGACGAGGCGCCCCCGCAGGCGCTGAACGCGCTGACCGAGCGCGAGCTGGAGGTGCTGAAGCTGGTGGCGCGCGGCCTGTCGAACGCGGAGATCGCGGCGGAGCTGTTCGTCAGCGAGACCACGGTGAAGACGCACGTCGGCCACGTGCTGACCAAGCTGCAGCTGCGCGACCGGGTCCAGGCCGCGGTGTACGCCTACGAGAGCGGGCTGGTGCGCCCGGGCTCGCTGTAGCCGGACATGACGGTGGCCCGTCCGCTCCCCCTGCACCCTGGGGGGAGCGGACGGGCCACCGTGCTGAGGGTGCCCGGTCGCCCGGGGCCCGGCCCGCGTCCGTTACTTGCCGGCCCGGCCGATCTCCCAGAACCGGAACACGCCGGTGGTGTCGACGGTCGACTCGACGCCGGTGATGTACGACTTCGAGGCGTAGAACGACTTGTTCTGGTACAGCGGGATGAGCGGCGCGTTCTCGGCGACGATGTTCTGGATCTGGTTGTAGCTGCCGGAGGCGGCACCGCGGTCGGCCTGCTTGAGGCCCTCGGGCACCAGCTTCTGGCTGATCCGGGCGTCGTCCCAGCCGTGGTGGTAGGCGCCGCCCTCGACGATCAGCGGCGCGATGTAGTTGTCGGCGTCCGGGTAGTCGGCGAACCAGCCGACGGTGTACGCCTGGTACTTGCCCTCGGTCCAGGCCTTCTTGTACGCGTTCCAGTCCGGCTCGTGCTGGACGGTCACCTGGAAGAGGCCGCCGTTCTCCAGCTGCCTCTTCAGCGCATCGGCCTCGGCGGCCTCGGTCCGCGAGCGGGACCAGGTGAGGCTCAGCTTGACCGGCATCGGGACCTTGGCCGCCGCCAGGATCGCCTTGGCCTTGGCCGGGTCCTGGTCGCCGTACTTGTCGAAGAAGGACGTGCCGTGGCCGCTGACGCCGGCCGGGACCATCGAGTACAGCGGCTGGACGGTGCGGGCGAAGACGTCGCGGGCGAGCGTCTTGCGGTCGATCAGCTGGGCCGCGGCCTGGCGGACGGCGACGTTGCCGGTGGTGGCGTCCTTGGTGTTGAAGACCAGGCTGCGGGTGTCGTTGCTGTCGCCCTCGACGACCTGCAGGTCGGTCTTGCCGCCCTGCTGCTCGGACCGGACCTGGGCGGCGGTGTTGGGCTCCAGGCTGTTGTCGGTCAGGTCGACCTCGCCCTTGTCCAGCGCGGCCTTCAGGGTGTCGGCCTTGTCGAAGTACCGCACGGTGAACTTCTTGTTCCGCAGCTTGGCGTCGCCGGTGTAGCTGCCGTTGGCCGACAGGACGATCTTGCCGGGGACCTTGCCGCCGCCCTCGGCGTCCATCGTCTCGACCGAGTCGATCTTGTACGGACCGGAGCCGACCAGCTTGTCGTTGGAGAGCACCTTGTCGGCCGGGAAGACCTGGTGGTCGACGATGGCGCCGGCCGGGGTGGCCAGCTTCGCCGGGAGCGTCGCGTCGGGCGCCGAGAGGTGGAAGACCACCTCGGTGTCGCCCTTGGCCTCGACCGACTTGACGGTGTCCAGCAGGCCGACCGGGCCGTTGGTGTCGTTGATCTTCTTGGTGCGCTCGATGGAGTAGACCACGTCCGCCGCGGTCAGCGGGTGACCGTTGGAGAACTTCAGGCCGGACTTGAGCGTGCAGTGGTAGAGCGTGGCCTCGCCGCCGGTGAACTCGCAGGACTGCGCAGCGTCCGGCGTGGGCGAGCTGGAGGCGGCCGGGTAGGTGAGCAGCGACTGGAACGAGTTGCGCAGCACCAGCCACGCACCGGAGTCGTAGGCGGCGGCGGGGTCCAGCACGCTGGTGAGCGAGGTGGTGCCCATGGTGATCGACTTGTCGCCGTCCCCCTTGACCGCGTCGGTGACCGAGCCGCAGCCGGCCACCGAGACGGCCACCAGGCCGGCGCAGCCGAGCGCTGCGAGTCGTTCAGCGGAAGTCTTCACGGATCGCGTCCTTCTGGGTGCGGTCCGGCCGGGGGGCCGGTGGTCCGCGCTTCGCTGCGCCTGCGGGGTGAGCGAGGCGCGCACGGACCGGTTGCCGTGCGACCGCGGGCAGGACGGGGTTGCCCGTCCGCGACGGTGGCGGGCGCGGGGGTGTGGGGAACGAACTGGAGTAGCGTGCCATATCGAACACGCACCACCGATACCCGCGCAGGTGACAGTTGGGACACAAGGGGCCGGTGCGGGAGCGGCGATCCCACGAGTTGTCAGGCAATGCCCGATTTCTCCCCGGCCGGGTGCCGGCAGCGGACGGGCGCCGCCACTTACCGGTCGGTAGCACCCCGCTGCAATGAGATGACAATCACACTCGCGAGGCCACCAGCGAGCGGAGCAGTTCAAGATCGACCTGCTCCAGCGAGGGCAGCACCAGCCGTCCGGGGGCCGGCTCGATCACCGCGACCGACGGCACCGCGATCACCGGGCAGCCGGCCGCCTCGGCCGAACGGACGCCGGTCGGGGCGTCCTCCACCACCACGCAGCGGCCCGGCTCCGCGCCCAGCCGGCGCGCCGCCTCCAGGTACGGGTCCGGGTGCGGCTTGGTACGCGGCACCTCGTCGCCGGCGACCGTGAAGGCGAAGTGGTGGGCGCCCAGCGACTGCAGCACGATGTCGATCACGTGCCGGTGCGAGGCGGACACCAGCGCGGCCGGAACACCGTGCGCGGCAAGGGTGTTGAGGAGCCGCTCGGCACCCGGCATGAGCGGCACGCCGCCGGCCAGCAGGTCCACGAAGCGCTGGTTGATCAGCACCGTCAGGTCGGCCGGGGCGAGGTCCACCCCGGTGGCGGCGATGAGGTAGTCGATCACCCGGCTCATCGGGCCGCCGACCACCTGGGCGCGGTCCTTCTCGTCCAGCGCGTAGCCCAGCTCGGCGAAGAGCGAGGCCTCCGCCTGCCACCAGAAGTCCTCGGTGTCCACCAGGGTCCCGTCCATGTCCAGCAGCACCGCCTGCAGGCCCCGGCCGTCGCCGTGGTCGAGGACGCGGGTGGCGGTGGAGATGGTGGTCATGGCGGGATCCTTCCGTCGGTACCCCCGGGGCGCGACCGGGACCATACCCCTGGGGATGGCACAGGCCGGCCCGCTGGTGAGCGGACCGGCCCGTTCAGGATGATCCAGGATACGCCCCGACCGCCCGAAAAGGGCGAACGGTGCGCGACGTCCGGGCTACCGGGCGTTGAAGTACTTGGCCTCCGGGTGGTGGATCACGATGGCGTCGGTGGACTGCTCGGGGTGCAGCTGGAACTCCTCGGAGAGCACCACGCCGATCCGCTCGGGCCGCAGCAGCTCGGCGATCTTGGCGCGGTCCTCCAGCTCCGGGCAGGCCCCGTAGCCGAGCGAGAAGCGGGCACCCCGGTACTTCAAGGCGAACATGTCCCTGACGTCCTGCGGGTCCTCGTCGCCGAAGCCCAGCTCGTAGCGGACCCGGGCGTGCCAGAACTCCGCCAGCGCCTCCGCCAGCTGCACCGAGAGGCCGTGCAGCTCCAGGTAGTCGCGGTAGGAGTTGTCGGCGAACAGCTCGTTGGCCGCCTCGGAGATCCGGTTGCCCATGGTGACCACCTGGAGGCCCAGCACGTCCTGCACGCCCGACTCCTCCGGGCGGAAGAAGTCCGCCAGGCAGAGCCGGCGGCCGCGCCGCTGGCGCGGGAAGGTGAAGCGGGTCCGCTCGGTGCCGTCCTCGTTGAAGACGATCAGGTCGTCGCCCTTGGAGTTGGCCGGGTAGTAGCCGTAGACCACGGCCGCCTCCAGCCAGCCCTCGGTCTGCAGCCGGTCCAGCCACATCCGCAGCCGCGGCCGGCCCTCGGTCTCCACCAGCTCCTCGTACGAGGGGCCCTCGCCGCTGCGGGCGGCCTTGAGGCCCCACTGGCCCTTGAACAGCGCGTCCTCGTCCAGCCAGGACGCGTAGTCGGCGAACGGCACGCCCTTGACGATCCGGTCGCCCCAGAACGGCGGGGCGGGCACCGGGTTGTCGACGGCCACGTCCGAGCGGATCTGGCCGAGGTTGACCTCCTCCGGCTCCGCCACCTCGACCCGGGCGTGCCGGCGCTGCTTGAGCTCCGGCAGGGTCGCGCCGGGCACGCCGCGCTTGACCGCGATCAGCGCGTCCATCAGCCGCAGGCCCTCGAAGGCGTCCCGGGCGTAGCGGACCTCGCCCTCGTAGATCTCGTGCAGGTCCTGCTCGACGTAGGCGCGGGTGAGCGCGGCGCCGCCGAGGATCACCGGGAAGTCCGCCGCCAGCTTGCGCTGGTTCAGCTCCTCCAGGTTCTCCTTCATGATCACGGTGGACTTGACCAGCAGGCCGGACATCCCGATCACGTCCGCCCGGTGCTCCTGCGCGGCGTCCAGGATCGCCGAGACCGGCTGCTTGATGCCCAGGTTGACCACGTTGTAGCCGTTGTTGGACAGGATGATGTCGACCAGGTTCTTGCCGATGTCGTGGACGTCGCCCTTGACGGTGGCCAGCACGATGGTGCCCTTGCCCTCGCTGTCGGACTTCTCCATGTGCGGCTCCAGGTGGGCCACCGCGGTCTTCATCACCTCGGCGGACTGGAGCACGAACGGCAGCTGCATCTGGCCGGAGCCGAACAGCTCGCCGACCACCTTCATGCCGGCCAGCAGCGTGTCGTTGATGATCTCCAGGGCCGGGCGCCCGGTCAGCGCCTCGTCCAGGTCGGCCTCCAGGCCGTTGCGCTCGCCGTCGATGATCCGGCGCTGCAGGCGCTCCTCAAGCGGCAGCGCGGCCAGCTCCTCCGCCTTGGACGCCTTGACCGAGGCCGAGGAGACGCCCTCGAACAGCTCCAGCAGGCGCTGCAGCGGGTCGTAGCCGTCCCGGCGGCGGTCGTAGACCAGGTCGAGCGCGGCCTCGCGCTGGTCCTCGGGGATCCGGGCGATCGGCAGGATCTTGGAGGCGTGCACGATCGCCGAGTCCAGGCCGGCCTCGACGCACTCGTGCAGGAAGACCGAGTTCAGCACCACGCGGGCGGCCGGGTTGAGGCCGAAGGAGATGTTGGACAGGCCGAGCGTGGTCTGCACGTCCGGGTGGCGGCGCTTGAGCTCGCGGATCGCCCCGATGGTCTCGATGCCGTCCCGGCGGGACTCCTCCTGACCGGTGGCCAGGGTGAAGGTCAGGCAGTCGACCAGGATCGAGCCCTCCTCGATCCCGTAGTCCGTGGTCAGCTCCTCGATCAGCCGCTCGGCGATGGCCACCTTGGTGTCGGCGGTGCGGGCCTGGCCCTCCTCGTCGATGGTCAGCGCGATCAGGCCGGCGCCGTGCTCGCGGGCCAGCGAGGCGATCCTGCCGAACCGGGAGTCGGGGGCGTTGCCGTCCTCGTAGTTGACCGAGTTGAGCACCGCGCGGCCGCCGAGCGCCTCCAGGCCGGCCCGCAGCACGTCCGGCTCGGTGGAGTCCAGCACGATCGGCAGGGTGGAGGCGGTGGCCAGCCGGCCGGCGATCTCCTTCATGTCGGCGACGCCGTCGCGGCCGACGTAGTCGACGCAGAGGTCCAGCAGGTGGGAGCCGTCCCGGATCTGCTCGCGGGCGATCTCCACGCAGGCCTGCCAGTCGCCGGCCAGCATCGACTCGCGGAACTTCTTCGAGCCGTTGGCGTTGGTGCGCTCGCCGATCGCCAGGTACGAGGTGTCCTGGCGGAACGGCACCGCCTGGTACAGCGAGGCCGCCGAGGGGTCCGGCTGCGGGGTGCGCGGGGTGATCTCCCGGCCCTGGACGCGCTCCACCACCTGGCGCAGGTGCTCGGGCGTGGTGCCGCAGCAGCCGCCGACCAGCGACAGGCCGTACTCGCGGGTGAAGACGTCGTGCGCGTCGGCCAGCTCGGCCGGGGACAGCGGGTAGTGGGCGCCGTCCTTGCCGAGCACCGGCAGGCCCGCGTTCGGCATGCAGGACAGGCCGATCTTCGCGTTCTTGGCCAGGTAGCGCAGGTGCTCGCTCATCTCGGCCGGGCCGGTGGCGCAGTTCAGGCCGATGTAGTCGACGCCGAGCGGCTCCAGCGCGGTGAGCGCGGCGCCGATCTCCGAGCCGAGCAGCATGGTGCCGGTGGTCTCCACCGTCACCTGGACCAGCACCGGCAGGTCCAGGCCGGCCTCGGCGAGCGCGCGCTTGCTGCCCAGGATGGCCGCCTTGGTCTGCAGCAGGTCCTGGCTGGTCTCCACCAGCAGGGCGTCCGCGCCGCCGGCGATCAGGCCGGCCGCGTTCTGCTGGAAGCCGTCGCGCAGCGTCTCGTACGGGGCGTGGCCGAGGGTGGGCAGCTTGGTGCCCGGGCCGATCGAGCCGAGCACCCAGCGGGTCCGGCCGTCGGCGGCGTGGGAGTCGGCGGCCTCGCGGGCGATCCGGGCGCCGGCCTCGGAGAGCTCGAAGATGCGGTCGGAGATCTCGTACTCGCCGAGCGCCGAGAAGTTGGCGCCGAAGGTGTTGGTCTCCACGCAGTCCACGCCCACCGCGAAGTACGCGTCGTGGACGGAGCGGACGATGTCGGGGCGGGTCAGGTTGAGGACCTCGTTGCAGCCCTCGAGGTTCTGGAAGTCCTCCAGCGTCGGGTCCTGCGCCTGGAGCATGGTGCCCATCGCCCCGTCGGCCACCACCACACGGGTGGCGAGCGCCTCACGCAGCGCGTTCGCGCGGCTCTGCTGGGTGATGGACGGTTCGGCTGCAGTGGCCATGGGGCTTCTCCCTGGTGCGACGGCTGTCGGCTTTGCGACCCCGCTGATTCGGGGCCGCACGTCGCCAGGGTATCCGGCCGACGGCGGGAGCCGGTGGTGTGTTTCGTATCCTGAGCGCTCGGCCGCGAAGGGGGAGCGACTGCATGGCTGGCATCGGCGCACGGGCACGACGGTTCACGGGGGTTCCGGGGAGGGCGCTGCGGGCGCTGCGGACCCGCTGGCGGGGATGGTCCCGGTGGCGGAAGTCGCTGGTCGTGACGGGGTTGGTACTGGCCGTGCTGGTCACCCCGGTCGGCGCGGGGGCGCTCGCCCTGCGGCTCCAGTACGCGGGGGAACCCTCCGCCGAGGCCCGTACCCGGGGCAAGGACGCGGCCTGGCTGGGACATGCGTGGGTGGACGGCCGGAAGAGTGACGCGGACGTCGTCGCGCTCGCCCAGCGGCTGTCCGGCACCGGCGTCCGCGACCTCTACGTCCACACCGGACCGCTGGAGCACGACGGCAGCCTGCCGCCGGCCGTCCACCCGAAGGCCCGCTGGTTCACCGAGGCCGCGCACCGGGCGATGCCCGGCATCCGGCTGCAGGGCTGGCTGGGTGACGAGGTCAAGCCGGAGAAGGACGCGCTGGACCTGGAGGACGCGCCCACCAGGGACCGGGTCACCGCCTCCGCCCGGCAGGTGCTGGACCTCGGCTTCGACGGCGTGCACTTCGACATGGAGCCGATCCGCCCCGGCTCCGAGGGCTGGCTGGCCCTGCTCGACCAGGTGCGCCCGGTGACCGCCGGCCGCGGAGCCAAGCTCTCGGTGGCCGCCCCGCAGATCGACCCGCTGCCCTACCAGCACAACCTGGGCATCCTGTTCACCGGCCACGGCAAGTGGTGGGACCAGGCGTACTTCGGCGAGACCGCCCGCCGGGTCGACCAGATCGCGGTGATGACCTACGACTCCAGCATGCCCACCGAATCGCTCTACGGCGGCTACAACGCCTACCAGACCGAGCTGGCCCTGGAGGCCACCCCGGAGGGCGTGGACCTGCTGATGGGCCTGCCGTTCTACTGGGACGACAAGTGGGGCCACTGGGGGCACGCCGAGACGGTGGACGCCGGCATCCGCGGCATCCGGCTCGGCCTCGGCCGGTACGACCTCGGGCGCCGGAACTTCGGCGTCGGGCTGTACGTCGACTTCGCCGCCACCGAGCAGAACTGGGCCGACTACCGCAGCGGCTGGGTGCGCTGAGCCACCGGGCCGGGCGGCCGCTACGCCATCCGGTGGGCCAGGGCGCCCAGGTAGCGGCGGATCCCGGCGCCCTCGCCCGTCACGTAGTGCCCGATCGCGCGGTAGAGCGGCTTGTACACCTCGCCGCGCTCGGTGACGGTCAGGGTGCAGCCCGCGCCGGCCGGCGTCAGCACGTACGTCCAGGTGCCGCCGTACGGCAGGTCCTGGTCGGCGATGCCGGTCACCAGGCGGTGCGGGGCCTCGGCCTCCACCACCTCGTACGTGGTGTGCCCGTGCCGGTCGTACTCGCGCCAGCGCGGCCGCCCGCCGGCCGCGGCCGGCAGCCGCTCGACGTGCGAGAGGCCGGGGCGCCAGGCCGGGAAGAGGTCGATGTCGGTCAGGACGTCCCAGACCGCGCCCGGCGGCTGGTCGAGCTCCAGACCGCCCTCGCTCACGTGTTCCACCGGGAGCCGCCGCCCGGCCGCCCGGGCCGCGAGCAGCGCCCCGGCCCCGGCGGCCACCACGATTCCGGCCCCGGCCCACAGCCATCCGTTCATCAGGTACCTCTCTGGGGTCTGTCCGCCCCCCGGCCCACCGGCGGCTCCGCACGCCGCGCCGCCCGGCCGTCGTGTCCATCATCGCGCCACACCTGCGCGCGGGCACGGCGTCGCCCGGGGCGGCCGGACGGGCACGGCCGCCGTCCGCGGAGGCCGTCCGCCCGGGTGCCGCCGGTCCTGCCGTCCGGCTCCCGGATAACCGCTGGATCGCGGCGGCCCTCTCCCCCCAGACTGTCCCGGTGCCCGGCCGTGGAGCGCTTCAAAGCCCGTAGGCTGGGCAGGTAGGGACCGTGGGGCGAGGCGTTCCATGGGTGACGAGAGGTTCGACAGTCGGCAGCCGGACCGCCGGCGCCCCGGCGACCCAGCCGGGACGGGGTGCGAACGGCCGCCGACCGGAGGGAGACGCTGGGTGATCGAGCTGGAAGATGTTCCCGAGTTGATCGACCCGGTGATGGTCTGCGCCTTCGAGGGCTGGAACGACGCGGGCGACGCCGCCTCCGCGGCTCTCGCGCATCTGGACGAGACCTGGGGCGGCAAGGTGTTCGCCGCCCTGGACGCGGAGGACTACTACGACTTCCAGGTCAACCGGCCCACGGTCTGGCTGGACGGCGGCGTCCGCCGGATCACCTGGCCGACCACCCGGCTCTCGGTGGTCCGGGTGACCGAACCGACGACCCGGGACCTCGTCCTGGTGCGCGGGATCGAGCCCAGCATGCGCTGGCGCTCCTTCTGCAACGAGCTGCTCAACTTCGCGCACGAGCTGGGCGTCGAGCTGGTGGTGATCCTGGGCGCGCTGCTCGGCGACACCCCGCACAGCCGCCCGGTGCCGGTCAGCGGGGTCACCTCCGACCCCGAGCTGGCCCGCCGGCTGGACCTGGAGGAGAGCCGCTACGAGGGCCCGACCGGGATCGTCGGCGTGCTCCAGGAGGCCTGCACGCACGCCGGGGTGCCGGCCGTGACGCTCTGGGCGGCGGTGCCGCACTACGTCGCGCAGCCGCCGAACCCGAAGGCCACGCTGGCGCTGGTCAACAAGCTGGAGGACCTGCTGGACCTGCGCATCCCGCCGGGCGAGCTGGGCGAGGACGCCCGGGCCTGGCAGCTCGGCGTGGACCAGCTGGCCTCCGAGGACAGCGAGGTGGCCGAGTACGTGCAGCAGCTGGAGGAGGCACAGGACACCGCCGAGCTGCCGGAGGCCTCGGGCGACGCGATCGCCCGGGAGTTCGAGCGCTACCTGCGCCGCCGGGAGAACGTCGGGCCGACCGGGGAGAAGCCGGTCGCCGGGCACGCCACGGCGGAGCGGCCGAGCGAGCCCGAGCCGCCGGCCGCCCGGGAGAGCCAGGACGGCACCGAGGACGAGTGAGCGCCGCTCCGCGGCCACCACGCGGAAGGGGCGTCAGGACGGTCGTCCTGACGCCCCTTCCGGGTGTCCGGGGGCGGTTCCCGGCTACAGCGCGATGCCGAGCAGGGCGTCCACGGTGCGCGAGACCAGGCCGGGCGCGCCGGCGTCCGTGCCGCCCCCGGCCGTCTGCCGCTCGGCCCAGCGGTCCACCGCGGCCAGCGCGGCGGGCGCGTCCAGGTCGTTCGCGAGCGCCTCGCGGACCTCGGCGAGCAGTGCCTCGGCTGGCGGGCCGTCCGGGCGGGAGACCGCGGCGCGCCAGCGGCCGAGCCGCTCGACCGCCTCGTCCAGGGTGGCCTTGGTCCACTCCCAGTCCGCGCGGTAGTGGTGCGCGAGCAGGGCGAGCCGGATCGCGGCCGGGTCGACGCCCTCGCGGCGCAGCGCCGAGACGAAGACCAGGTTGCCGCGGGACTTGGACATCTTGTGCCCGTCCAGCGCGACCATGCCGGCGTGCACGTACGCCTTGGCGTACGGGTGGCCGCCGGTGGCCACCTGGGCGTGCGAGGCGCCCATCTCGTGGTGCGGGAAGGAGAGGTCGCTGCCGCCGCCCTGGATGTCGAAGGACATCCCCAGGTACTGCAGCGCGATGGCGACGCACTCGATGTGCCAGCCGGGGCGGCCGTGGCCCAGCTCGGTGTCCCAGGCGGGCTCGCCCGGGCGGGCGGAGAGCCAGAGCAGCGCGTCCAGCGGGTGGCGCTTGCCCGGGCGGTCCGGGTCGCCGCCGCGCTCGGCGAAGACCGGGCGCATGGCCTCGCGGCTGAGGCCGGAGACCTCGCCGAAGTGCGGGTCGGCCTCGACCGAGAAGTAGACGTCGCCGTCCAGCTCGTAGGCGGCCCCGCTCGCCAGCAGCTTCTGGACCAGCGGCACGATCCACGGGATCGACTCGACGGCGCCGATGTAGTGGGCCGGCGGGAGCAGCCGCAGGGCGGTCATGTCCTCGCGGAACAGGGCCGTCTCGCGCTCGGCGAGGGCCACCCAGTCCTGGCCGGTCTCGACCGCGCGGGCGAGCAGCGGGTCGTCCACGTCGGTGACGTTCTGCACGTACAGGACGTCGTGGCCGGCGTCCTTCCACACCCGCTGCGCCAGGTCGAAGGCGTTGTAGGTGGCGGCGTGGCCCATGTGGGTCGCGTCGTAGGGGGTGATGCCGCAGACGTAGATCCGGGCGGTGCCGTCCTGCGGCACGACCTCCCGGACAGTGCCCGCTGCGGTGTCGTGGATACGGAGGGGGAGCCCCTGACCAGGCAGGGCGGGAACCTCGGAGGCGGGCCAGGCATGCATGGGAATCACTTTAACCGTGCGAACTTTTGAAAGCCTAACCAGTGCGGAAGATCGACTGGATTCGTTTGCTTTCGTTGCCTGAGCGCCTGCGGACTGATAATGACCGGTTCCCGGCCGGCGCCCGGACCGTCCCGGGGCTGCTGCGGAGCGCCCGGCCGGCCCTGCCACCGGCCGGGCGCCCGGCCTCCCCGGCGGACGGCCGGAGCCGCTACAGCCGCCGCCAGAGGGCCGGTACGTTCGGCGGCTCCCAGCCGGTGATGGCCGTGTGCCCCTGGAGGCACTGGTAGGAGACGCCGGCGTAGGTGACGCGGTCGCCCGCGGAGTAGGCCGTGCCGGCCGCCCAGGTGCCGCCCGGCTGTCCGGTCGGGGTCGCCGTGGGGGTGGGGGTGGCCGTGGGGGTCGGGGTCGGGCCGGGGGTCTGCGGCACGTTCAGGACGAAGTCGTAGCTGC
This sequence comes from Kitasatospora sp. NPDC047058, assembly GCF_040643935.1. NCBI lineage: Bacteria > Bacillati > Actinomycetota > Actinomycetes > Kitasatosporales > Streptomycetaceae > Kitasatospora > Kitasatospora sp. NPDC047058. Next base: position 31,294 of record NZ_JBEYVJ010000039.1, read on the forward strand.
CCTCCTTCGCGGGGCCGGCCTGGCGGACGTTCATCAGCAGCCGCGCGTCGTAGATGGTGTCCGTGCTGTTGCGCGGCTCGCCCGGGAAGTACAGCTGGGTGGTGAGCACCGGGCGGCCGGGCGCCTGGAGCTTGACGTGGATGTGCCGGGTGCGGCCCGGGTAGAGGCCGGGCACGATCGTCGTGAGGCTGAAGGCACCCTGGGCGCTGGTGAACTGGTGCCCGCGGAAGGCGAAGCCGGTGTTGTCGTACGCACCGTTGACGTCGGCCTGCCAGAAGTCCAGCAGCACGCCGGAGAGCGGCAGGCAGGCCCGCCCGAAGACGTAGCCGCTCACGGTCAGCCGGGTGCCGGGGGTGCCGTCGGTGATCAGCGAGGTGCGCAGCGGGGAGTTCGGCTTGAAGTAGGGGCCCTCGGTCTGCTCGATGGTGGGGTCGTCGCCGTCGTGGCAGGCGGGGGTGAGGCCGGGCGCCTCGCCGGTGCCGGCGCGGTCGCGGGCCAGGGCGACGCCGCCGCCGACCAGCAGCGGGGCGGTGCCGAGCACGGCGGCGGCCTTCAGGACGGACTTGCGGCTGATCCGGCGGTCGATCAGGCCCTCCGGCCCGGTGGGCTCTTCGGACGCGGGCATGCGCCGACTCCTTCGGTGTGCGGGGGAACGGTGGGGGTGGTGGGCGCGGCCTTGCCATGGTGGGGGCATGACAAGGGCCTGGCCGGCCGCCCGCCCGGTCGCTCCGGTCGGGCCGCCGGCGGCCAGCAGTCAACCTACGGAACGTCCGGGGCGGCCGCGATGGACGTGATCCGGGGATCGTGGTGATTTCCTCCGACCCCGGCCCGGAACTCCCCCGGGGTCATCCCGGTCTCCCGCCGGAAGAACCGGCAGAAGTACGCCGGGTCGCCGAACCCGGCCTCCCGGGCGACCTGGCGGATCGTCAGGTCCGTGCAGGCCAGCAGGCGTTTGGCCTCCAGGGTCTGCTGCTGGCGGATCAGTCGGCCGGGCGTGCGGCCGGTGGCCTGCTTGACCAGGGTCTGCAGGTGGCCCGGCGAGACGCCCAACTCCTGGGCGCAGGAGGCCACCGAGCGCCGCAGCCCGCCCGGGCCGGCGATCAACCGGGTGAAGGCGGCGGCCAGTTCGGCCGTCCGGCCGGGCGCCGCGCCGCCCTCGCCGGGTGCGCGGGCCCGCAGCGCGCGGACGACCAGGATGTGCAGGCTGGCCCGCAGCACGCCCGGATAGCCGGCCGGGCGGGCCAGGTACTCGTGCTCCATGTCGGCCAGCAACGCGGCGACCGGCGCGGCCTGTTCACCGAGCCGCAGCACCGGCCGGCCGGCCAGCGAGCGCAGCGCGGCGAGGTCCTGCGGGTGGGAGAGCAGGAAGTCCTCGTTGAACAGGACGACCTGTCCGGTGAGCCCGTCCGCGTCGGCCCAGTGGTGCACCTGGCCCGGCGCGATCACGCACAACTGCGGCGGCTGCAGCGGCCGGTGGACCAGGTCCACGACGTGGGCGCCGGTGCCGCCGGTGACGTGGACGATCTCGAAGAAGGAGTGCCGGTGGGGGAAGCCCGCCCGGGAGAGCGGGCCGATGGTGTCGAAGCCGCCGATCGCGAACGGCAGCAGGTGCGGCCGCGGGACCTGGAGGCGGTGCAGCGGCAGGTCCGGGTGGGGGGTGGTCCGTCGCTCGTCCATCGGAGCAGTCTGCGGCCGGGCCGCCGTACCGGTCCAGACCAATGCCGGTCGCACCCGGACCGCGCTCAGGCCGGGGTGCCCGGACTCAGGGCGCTGCACAGACCCGGGGTGCTCGGACCGGCCGGACACTCCGACCGGCCGGGGTGCTCAGACCGGCGGCCAGGGGATCGACGGCCAGTCCTCGGACGGCACCGGGTGCCGTCCGCTGCGCCGCAGCCCGTCCACCCGGGCCCGGGCGGTGGCGAGTTCGGCCGCCGTCAGGTGCGGGGCGAGCCGCTCGCCGAGGGCGCCGTCCAACTGCCCGGCCAGGCCCGCCAGCACCTCCAGCGCCTCGTCCGGCAGCGGCTGCCCGGCCCAGCCCCAGAGCAGGGTGCGCAGCTTGCCCTCGGTGTTGAAGGTGACGCCGTGGTCGATGCCGTAGATCCGGCCGTCCGCGGCCGGGATCAGGTGGCCGCCCTTGCGGTCGGCGTTGTTGAGGACGGCGTCCAGCACGGCGAGCCGGCGCAGCCGCGGGTCGTCCGGGTGGACCAGCAGCGCGGTGCGCCCGCCGCCGACCTCGGCGTGCACGATCGGCAGCCAGCCCTCCTCCGGGCCCTGTGGGTCCTGGAGGGCGAGCAGCGGGGCGGCCTCCGGGTCGGGCTCCACCCAGAGCTGCACCATCCCGGGCCCGTGCGGACCGTCCCGCAGCACGGTCGGCGGGATCAGCGCCCAGCCGGTGGCGGCGGCGAGTTCGTACGCGGCGACCTCGCGGCCGGCCAGCGTGCCGTCCGGGAAGTCCCAGAGCGGGCGTTCGCCGGCCACCGGCTTGTAGACGGCCTGCGCCGTCCGGCCGTCCAGCGTGACGCTGCAGTACAGCGCGGCGTTGGAGGCGTCGGCGAGCCGCCCGTGGACGGTCAGCGCGCCCTCGCGCAGCAGGTGCAGCGCGGCCGGCGGGTCGGCGGCCAGGGCGGCCCCGGCCACCGGGTCGGCCTGCGGCGGCGTCTCGGTGTTCAGCGCCGGTAGCCGTTCGCGCGCGGGCACAGGTGGCCCTCCGGGTCGAGCGGCAGGTTGCAGAACGGGCAGGGCTTGCGGCCGGCCGCGACCAGGTCCAGCGCCCGCTTGGCGAAAACCCGGGCCATCGCGCCGGTGAGCCGCACCCGCAGCATGTCCGGGCCGTTCTCGTCGTCCTCGAAGACCGCCTCGGCGTCCTCGTCGTCCTCGTCGTCGATCACCGCCTGCGCCTCGACGACCAGGCAGCTGTCGATGCTGTCCCAGGCCAGCGCCATGGTGCCGACCCGGAACTCCTGCTCCAGCGGCAGGTCCAGCGGCGCGGTGTCGAGCAGGTCGACCGGCGCGGCGGCCGGGATCGCGGCGTCGCCGCCGCTGCGCCGCAGCGCCTCGTCCAGCACCTCCTCGATCCGCTCGGCGAGCGCGGCGACCTGGGTCTTCTCCAGCAGCACGCTGGTGATCCGCCCCCGGGCGCTGGCCTGCAGGTAGAACGCCCGGGCGCCGGGCTGGCCGACGGTGCCGGCCACGAACCGTTCGGGCTGGTCGTAGAAGAAGACCTGACGGGGCACGCTCTCGCTCCGGATCGTGTGGATCGTGGTAGGGGTCGCTCGTGGGGCTGCTCGCTGCGGCTCGTTCGGGTGAGCCGGTCCTTCGGGTGGCGCTCGTCAGTAACCCTACGACCTCCCGGCCCGGCCCGGGGAGCCGAGCCCGCGAGCGGGCCGCCGGTCTCCGGCGGGCCGGACCGGGGGTCAGGCCGTGCCGGTGGCACCGCCGACCACCGCGTCACCGGCCGGGGTGCCGTCCGCGCCGGCCCCGCCGGCCGCGTCCCGGCCGTGCGGCTTCGGGGCGAGCGAGGCGAGGTCGCCGGTGTCGCCCATCCTCAGCACGAACGGCCGCTGCGGCGTGTAGCGGATCGCGGTGACCGAGCAGGGCTCGACGCTGATCCGCTGGAAGTGGTCGAGATGCAGGCCGAGCGCGTCGGCCACCACCGCCTTGATCACGTCGCCGTGCGAGCAGGCGATCCAGACCGCGTCCTCGCCGTGCTCGGCGGCGATCTTCCCGTTCCACTCGCGGACCGCGCTCACCGTGCGGTGGCTCAGCTCGCGCAGCGACTCGCCACCGGGGAAGGCGGCCGCCGCCGCGTGGTCCTGGACGGTGCGCCAGAGCGGCTCCTTGGCCAGCTCGCCCAGCGGCCGGCCGGTCCAGTCGCCGTAGTGGCACTCGCCGAGCCGCTCGTCCTGCGTCGGCGTGCCGAGCTCGGGCCGGGCCGCGAGCAGCGGCTCCAGGGTCTGCCGGCAGCGCTCCAACGGGCTGCTGACGGCCTGCACCAGCGGGATCCCGGCGAGCCGGCCGGCCAGCGCCGCGGCCTGCGCGCGCCCGGTGTCGTCGAGGTCCACCCCGGGCGTCCAACCGGCCAGGATTCCGGCGGTGTTCGCGGTCGAGCGGCCGTGGCGGACGAGCAGCAGGGTGGGCATGGGCCCTAGCGTACGTGCTCCGGCGGGGGCACCGGCCGGGTCCTCGGGTCTGCCCGGCGGATCGTGAGCCCGCGGGCCCGGGCCGGCGCCGGCCGGAGCGCTTCGGCTCGGTCTGCTACCCGCCGGGCCCGGTCAGGAGCCACAATGGCCCGCATGATCGTGGATTGCGCCATCTACCGCGACGGCCGGCGGGTCGAGGGCCCGAAGGACTACTCCGACGCCCTCGCCTTCGCCCGGGCGGCCGGGGAGGACAGCTTCGTGTGGATAGGCCTGTTCGAGCCGACCACCGAGGAACTGGACACGGTCAGCGAGGAGTTCGGTCTCCACCCGCTGGCCGTGGAGGACGCCGTGCTCGCCCGCCAGCGGCCCAAGCTGGAGTCCTACCAGGACTCGCTGTTCATGGCGCTCAAGACCATCGACTACCACCCCGGCGGCCACGCGGTGACCACCGGCGAGGTGATGATCTTCCTCGGGGACGGCTACGTGATGACCGTCCGGCACGGCCGGGAGAGCCCGCTCTCCTCGCTGCGGGCGAACCTGGAGCAGCACCCCGAGATCCTCGGGTACGGGCCGAGCGCGGTGCTGCACTCGGTCTGCGACACGGTGGTCGACCACTACGTCGACGTCGCGGCCTCCCTCATGTCCGACCTGGACGACCTGGAGGCGGCCGTGTTCGCGCCGGGCCGCCCCTCGTCGGACACCGCCGGCCGCATCTACGGCTTCAAACGCCAGCTGGTGACCGTCCGCAAGGCCACCGCGCCACTGCTCGAACCGATGCTGGGCCTGGCCCGCGGCGACATGCCGTTCATCCGCGCCGAGGCCCTGCCGTACCTCCGCAACGTCGCCGACCACCTGGCCCGGACCAACGACCAGGTGGAGGGCATGGACCGGCTGCTCTCGGACATCCTGAGCGCCAATCTGGCGCAGGTCAGCGTGCAGCAGAACAACGACATGCGGAAGATCTCGGCCTGGGCGGCGCTGGCCGCCGTGCCGACCATGATCGCGGGCATCTACGGGATGAACTTCGAGCACATGCCCGAGCTGCGCCAGCCTTGGGGCTACCCGGGGGTGCTGGCGCTGATGGCGGTGGTCTGCCTGGTGCTGCACCGGGTGTTCAAGAAGCACGACTGGCTCTGACGCGCGTCCTGCCGGGGCCGGCCGGCGCGTCCGCCCGCCGGCCCCGGGGCGACGGCCCCTCGGGCGCGCCTCAGGCCAGCCCGGCGCGCTCCAGCGCCTCGACGCCGGTGCGCAGCGCCTGCAGCCGCTCGTCCAGGCTGAAGCCGGACGGCGCCAGGGTCAGCGTGGTGACGCCCGCGTCCGCGTAGGCCTGCATCCGGTCGGCGATCCGGGCCGTGTCGCCGACCAGCGAGGTGGCGTCGATCAGGTCGTGCGGGACGGCGGCCGCGGCGCCCGCGTAGTCCCTGGCCAGGTACTTCTCCTGGACCTCGTCGGCGGCCTGCTCGTAGCCCATCCGCCGGGCGAGCTGGTTGTAGAAGTTCTTCTCCTTGCTGCCCATGCCGCCGATGTAGAGCGCGGCGTAGGAGCGCAGGGCGTCGACGCCGGCCTTGACGTCCTCGCCGACCGCGAGGTTCACGGTCGGGCAGAGGTCGAAGCCCTCCAGGGTCTGCCCGGCCTTGGCGCGGCCGGCCTTCAGCGGGTCGAGCGAGAGCGCGGCGTGCTCGGGCGAGAAGAAGATGCCCAGCCAGCCGTCGGCGAGCTCGCCGGTCTGCTCCAGGTTCTTCGGGCCGATCGCCGCGATGTACAGCGGGATGTGCTCGCGCACCGGGTGCACGGTCAGCTTGATCGGCTTGCCCGGCCCGCCCGGCAGCGGCAGCGTCCAGTGCTCGCCCTCGTGGACCAGGCGCTCGCGGGACATCGCCTTGCGGATGATCTCCACGTACTCCCGGGTGCGGGCCAGCGGCTTGTCGAACTTCACCCCGTACCAGCCCTCGGAGACCTGCGGGCCGGAGACGCCGAGGCCGAGCCGGAACCGGCCGCCGGAGAGGGTGTCCAGGGTGGCCGCGGTCATCGCGGTCATCGCCGGGGTCCGGGCCGGGATCTGGAAGATGGCCGAGCCGACGTCGATCCGCTCGGTCTTCGCGGCGACGAAGCTCAGCACGGTCGCTGCGTCCGAGCCGTAGGCCTCGGCGGCCCAGCAGACCGAGTAGCCGAGCCGGTCCGCCTCCTGGGCGACGGCGATGTTGTCGGCGTCCATGCCGAGTCCCCAGTAGCCGAGGTTGATACCGAGTCGCATCTGCCAAGCCTTCCAGTCGGTTGTTCGCGAGGGTAACCGTGCACCCGGCGGTCATGCTACTGGCCGGTAGGTGCGGGCCGGAACACCTGCGGGCGGTCCTCGCGGCGGGGTTGCCGACGGTCTCCGGGGTGACGGTCCGGCCGGTGTGCGGGACGGCGTTCCGGGTGGCCTTCCGGGCACGGTTCCGGGCGGGGTTCCGGATGGTCCGTCCGACGGCTTCCCCGGCCCGCGGCGGGTACGGCCCGCCGGACGGCGATCGTCCTGCGGGTCTGCACACCAGCCCGGGCACCGGCCGCTACGCTCAGCCGACGTGGGGACGCCTCTCCCCACCTGCGCGTTTACCGGGGCGGGGCCGGCCGACCCGGCGACCCGCCTACCCGGCCAGTGGAGGGCCCGTCCGATGGAAAAGCGTCACCTCGGCCGTACCGGGCTGCAGGTCTCCCGGCTCGGCCTCGGCACCATGACCTGGGGCCGCGACACCGACGAGCACGAAGCCGCCGAGCAGCTCAAGGAGTTCGTCGAGGCCGGCGGCAACCTCGTCGACACCGCCGACGTCTATGCGGACGGCGGCGCCGAGTACCTGCTCTCCCGGCTCACCGACAGCCTGATCCCGCGGTCCGACCTCGTCATCGCCACCAAGGCCGGCAGCGTCCCGGAGTCCGCACGCCGCTTCGACGGCTCGCGCGGCCACCTGCTCGCCGCCCTCGACGCCTCGCTGCGCCGGCTCGGCACCGACTACGTCGACCTCTGGCAGGTGCACGCGTTCGACCCGGCCACGCCGGTCGAGGAGACGCTCAGCGCCCTCGACATCGCCGTCGCCTCCGGGCGCGCCCGGTACGTCGGGGTCTGCGACTTCAGCGGCTGGCAGCTCGCCAAGGCCGCCACCTGGCAGCACGCCCACCACGGCCGGGTGCCGCTGGCCGGCGCGCAGCTGGAGTACTCGCTGCTGCAGCGCGGCGTCGAGCGGGAGGTGCTGCCCGCCGCCCAGGACGCCGGGGTCGGCGTGCTGGCCGCCTCCCCGCTCGGGCGCGGCGTGCTCACCGGCAAGTACCGGCACGGTGTGCCGCAGGACTCCCGCGGCGCCTCCCCCTACCTCTCCGGGTTCGTCCAGCCCTACCTCGGGGAGCGTTCGCGGCGGATCGTGGACGCCGTCGCCACCGCGGCCGACGGCCTGGCCAGCAGCCCGCTCGCGGTGGCGCTCGCCTGGGTCCGGGACCGGCCGGGTGTGGCCGCCGCGGTGGTCGGGGCGCGGACGGTGGCGCAGCTGCAGTCGGCGCTGTCAGTGGAGGCGCTTACTCTTCCGGGTGAGATCCGCGGTGCGCTCGACGACATCTCGGCGCCGGTCCACCGCTACCCCGACCAGGGGTGGAGCGAGCTGTAGCCCCGCGTGCCCGGGGGTCTCGACGAGGTGTGATCCCGCAACGACCCGATGGAGCGACGTGACCCGCTGACCGACCGGCCCGACCGACCTTGCCGACCTCACCGGCGCCGCCATCCTGTCCGGCTGCGCCGACCCGACCATGCCTGCCGTACCGGCCGCGGCGGAACGCCCACCGCGGCTGTCCGCCCCGCGCCCCGGTACGGGCCGGCGCCCAGCAGTGGAGTGACCTTTGATGGAGCGAACGATGAGTGACACGGAGAACGGCGCTCCGGAGGAGACCTCGGCGGGCCCGGACGGCGCCGGCGGCGAGGGCACCGAGGGAACCCGGGGCACCGGCGAAGACGGCAACGGCGGCACGGACACCGGCAACGGGGACCGCGGCGACGGGGACAACGGCGGCGGGGACGACGGCGGCGGGGACGACGGCGGCGACAGCGACAAGGCGGCCGCCGTCGCGGCGCTGGCCGAGCGGATCCGGACCATCGGCCGACAGGCGGGCGCTCCGGCGCCCCAGGGATCGCCGGCCGCTACGGCGGCTGCGGCCACGGCGTCCCCGCAGGCCGGCGCGCCGGCTCCGGCCGGGGCCCCGG
>NZ_JBEYVJ010000040.1:0-39498 GCF_040643935.1 Kitasatospora sp. NPDC047058
GGCCAGCCGGAGCGTCGGGTCGTGACCGCGGGCGCGGACGGCGGAGCGGGCGGAGGGCATCGGGACCAGCAGCAGGGGGGACAGCCCGGCGCGCGGCCCGAGCGAGGAGCGCACGGCCCGGGCGAGCGCTTCACCGAGCGGGCCGGCCAGCCGCAGGGCGCCGCGCTCCTTGTGGGCCAGCAGCAGTTGGCGGACCGGGTCGGCGTACGGGGCGGCCGCGTGCACCCAGGGCAGCGCGGTGGGCCCGGGCCGGGCGGTGAGCAGGGCCGTGCGGCAGAGCGGGCAGAGCTGGCCGCGCTCGGCGCCGCAGCCGGCGCAGCGGGCGGGCAGCAGCACGTCCAGCAGGCCCGCCAGTGCGTGGCCGAACGGCCCTTGGGCGGTCTGCGGGCGGGCGGGGGCGGAGGTGGGCGGCACGGCTGCTCCTGGCGGCGGCGGCACGGAGAGTGAGCAAAGAATCCGCCGTACGAGGGGTGTTGTCCAGGTATTTCCCCATGTTTCACTCGCAGGAGGGTAGACAGGGTGCAACAGCTTGACTGCCAGCCCGCGGCACCGGGTCATACCCGTATTCCCGCTTGGGGAGGCGAAAACCCCGTGTGAGGTGTTCGATGAGGCTCCGGGGGGTTTCAACCGTCCCTGGTGGGGAGGAAGTGAGGTGAGGGCCAGTCGTTTCCGCCGTTCGCGGCGGGGCGGGGGGCCGGCAGTGGATTGGCTGGTCCAGCTGGGTCTCAGCCCGATCCGGTAGCACCCGGATCGGCGTCAGCACGAGGGATCGGAGTTCTGCGTGGACATCGTCGTCAAGGGCCGCAAGACCGAGGTGCCCAAGAGGTTCCGCGAGCACGTGGCCGAGAAGCTGGAGCGGGGCCGCCTGCCGCGTGCCGCCGGCCGCGGCGTCCGAGTCGGAGCCGGAGCCCGAGCCGGAATCGGTGCCGGTACCGGTACCGGTGCCCGCATCGGAGCCCGTGGTGACCTCCGCGGAGCCGGACCGCGGGCCCGACGTCCCCAGGCCGCCGAACGTCCCCAGCACCGTCAGCAGGGTCAGCGTCGTGACGCAGACGCCGCAGACCATCGCCCCGGCCGCGCGCAGCAGCATCGGCCGCTGGTCGCCGGTGAGCTCGTAGGTCGCGGCGGCCCGCAGGTCGCGCCAGCGCAGCAGGGCGCCGCGCGCGAGCCAGACCCCGCCCGCGGCGGCGGCCAGCAGGGGGACGACGAGGAGCGAACGGACCATGGGACGCACCGCCTCGGGAGGAGGGCCGGGCCACCGGTGGGGCCGGTGCCGGACGGGGACGCGACGGCCCCGGCGTCGGGGCGCAGTCGGCCCCAGCGTGCAAGACGACCCGGCGGTCACACGCGGGTGTGCCCGGCGCGTACGGCCCGTTCACTCGAAGGTGGGACATCCGGCTAGCGCGGGAAGCCCTACCGGCCGCCGGGCGTTGCGGCACCCCGCACACCCGGGCGGCTCAGCCCGCACCCAGCGCCTCCGGGCGGCTCAGCCCGCACCCAGCGCCTCCGGGCGGCTCAGCCCGTACGCCGCGCCACCTGCCCGCTCAGCCCGCGCGCAGCGCCACCGTCATCGCCTCGACGGCGAGCAGCGGGTCGACGTTGCGGTCCAGCGCCTGCCGGCAGGCGAGCACCGCCTCGATCCGCCGCAGCGTGCCCTCGGGCGGGCCGGCCTGCGCGACGCGGTCCAGCGCCGGCCGCTGGTCCTCGTTGGCGAGCGCGCCCGACGAGCCGAGCTGCAGCGCGAGCACGTCCCGGTAGAAGCCCAGCAGGTCGAGCAGGGCGACGCCGAGCGTCTCGCGGCGAGTGCGGGTGGCCCGGCTCTTCTGCCGCTTCTCCAGTTCCTTGACCGCCCCGGCCATGCCGCGCGGCGCCTTGCCGCCCTCGGCCGCGCCGTACGCGGCCTTGAGGTCGTCGGTCTCCTTGGCGTCCTGGGTCTCGGCGAGCGCCTCGGCGTCGGCCTTGGCGGTGTCGACCAGGCGCTGGGCGGCGGCCAGGCAGCCGCCGATGTCGGCGACCTCCAGCGGGATCCGCAGCACCTCGGCCCGACGGGTGCGGACCTCCTCGTCCACGGCCAGCCGGCGGGAGCGTTCGATGTCCCCCTGCCCGGCGAGCGCGGCCAGCCGGGCCGTCGCCGGGTCGACGCCGTCACGGCGTACCAGCATGTCGGCGACCGCGTCGGCCGCGGGCTGACGCAGCACCAGCAGGCGGCAGCGCGAGCGGATGGTCGGCAGCACGTCCTGGACGGAGGGAGCGCAGAGCAGCCAGACGGTCCGCGGCGAGGGCTCCTCGACCCCCTTGAGCAGGGCGTTGGCGGCGGCCTCGGTGAGCCGGTGGGCGGCGTCGACCAGGATCACCGACCAGCGGCCGCCGGTCGGATAGCTGGACGCGCGCAGCACCAGGTCACGCATGTCGCCGACACCGATCGACAGACCGTCGGTGCGCACGTACTTCACGTCCGCGTGGCTGCCCGCCAGCACGGTGTGGCAGCCGTCGCAGAACCCGCAGCCGGGCGTGCCGCCGAGCGCGAGGTCCGGGCTGGTGCACTGGAGGGCGGCGGCGAAGGCGCGCGCGGCGGTGGTCTGGCCGGCCCCGGGCGGGCCGGTGAACAGCCAGGCGTGCGTCATCAGCGAGGCGTTGCCGCCCGGCTCCGGCGCGGCCCCGCGGCCGGCGGCGACCGTGGCCCCGGCCGCCCGGGCGGCGGCGGTCAGCTGCTCGACCACCCGCTCCTGGCCCACCAGGTCGTCCCAGACGGCCACTGCTGCTCCCAAGCTCGGTACGGACTGCCTCGGGCCCGGCCGGACCGCCCCGGGCCTCGTGCCCGGCCCGGTCTCCCGATCCCCGCGGTCGAGGATACGTGCCCGCCACGACAGCGGGCGGTGCGTACCGCAGGACCCGGTACGACGGCGGGCGGCGCCGCCGGAGCACCGCCCCGGCCGCACCGCCCGTCATGTCCGTCCGCCGGACCGTCCACCGACCCGTCCGGGGTCAGTCCCGGCGCCGCCCCCAACGGCGGCCCTTGCCCTTGCCGTCCTGGCCGCCCTGGTCACCCTGTCCGTCCTGGCCGCCCTGGCCGCCCTGGCCGCCGTGGCCACCCTGGGCGCCGGCCTGGCCGGCCGCGTCGTCGCCGTAGGAGAGGCGCGGGTCCTGCGCGTCCGGCCGGGGCTGGCCGCCCTGCTCCCAGCGGGCCCACTCGTCACGCGAGCCGAGCAGGGTGTCGGTCAGGCTCGGCAGGTCGTCCATCGGGGTCTCCTCGGCCCAGGACGGCCGGGGACGCGGCTCCGCGGACGGCTGCTCCTCGACCACCGGGAGCTCCCGCGTGCTGTCGACCGGTTGCGCCTGCGCGCCACGCCCGGCCGGAGCATCCGGAGCGGCCTGCCCGGCCTGCCCGTCCCGCCGGAGGCCCGGCGGCACCCGGTCCGCCGCCCCGCCGGGCTCGATCCGCGGCAGCACCTCGGTCCGGTCGGCCGGAGCCGGACGAACGTCCGCCGAGGACACCCGGGGCAGGACGGCGGTCTCGTCCGCCGGAGCGGCGGGCACGACCGGCAGCTTCGTCGTCGCGTCGACCTCGCCGGGCGCCTGCGCGGCCTCCGCCTCGGCCGCCCGGACGGCGGCGCGACGGTCCCGCTCGGAGATCTCCTGGGTGACCTCGTCGGTCCCCTTCACCATCCGCAGCTCGGTGGTCACCGCATCGCCCGGAGCCGGACGGCCCGTACGGTCCGCGGCCTCGGCACCACCGGCACCGTCGGCCCGGTCCGCGCCGCCCTCCGCCCGGTCCGCGGCGCTCTCGGCCGCCGCAGCCGCCGCGGCGAGCGCCGCGGCCTGCGCCAGCCGGGCCTCCTCGGCCCGCTGCAGCGCCTCCTCGGCTCGCCGCCGCTGCTCCTCGCGCGCCAGCTCCCGCTGCCGCTGGAGTTCCGCCTGCGCGGCCGCCTCGTCGGCGATCCGCTTGCGCTCGGCGGCCTCGGCGGCCAGCCGGGCCTCCTCGGCGGCACGCAGTTTGGCCTCCTCCTCGGCCTGCCGGCGGGCTTCCTCCTCCGCCCTGCGCCGGGCCTCCTCGGCGGCCTTGCGCGCCGCCTCCGCGGCCTTGCGCTCGGCCTCCTCCTTGGCCAGCCGCTCCTTCTCCGCCTGCTCGGCCCGGAGCTGCTCAAGCAGCTCCTGCCGCTTGCGCTCGGCGGCCTCCGCCTCGGCCTTCTTCCGGGCCTCCTCGGCGGCGCGGCGCTCGGCCTCCTCCCGGGCCAGCCGTTCCTGCTCGGCGAGGGCGGCCCTCTCCTGCTCGGAGAGCGGCAGCTCGCGGTCGAGCCGGTGGCGGATCGCGGTGGTGACGAAGCCGGGCTGCTGGCTCCCGTCGACGACCAGGTAGCGCGCCGGGTCGGCGGCCGCCAGCGCGAGGAAGCCGGCCCGGACCCGCTGGTGGAACTCGGTCGGCTCGGACTCCAGCCGGTCCAGCGCCTCGGTGAACCGCTCGCGGGCCTTGGTCGGGTCGACGTCCAGGACGACGGTCAGGTCGGGCAGCAGCCCGCCGATCGCCCAGCGCGAGATCCGGGCCACCTCGGTGGCGGCCAGGTCGCGGCCGGCGCCCTGGTAGGCGATCGAGGAGTCCATGTACCGGTCGGTGATCACCACGGCGCCGCGGGCGAGCGCGGGCCGGATGACGTTCTCGACGTGCTCGGCGCGGTCGGCCGCGTAGATCAGCGCCTCGGCGCGGTGGGACAGGCCGGTGTTGGCGACGTCCAGGACGAGGCCGCGCAGCCGCTGCCCGACCGGGCTGCCGCCGGGCTCGCGGGTGAGCACCACCTCGTGGCCCTTGCCCCGGATCCACTCGGCGAGGGCCTGGGCCTGGGTCGACTTGCCCGCGCCGTCGCCGCCCTCCAGGGCGATGAAGAACCCGGTGCCGGTGGTCCGGTGCGGCGGCAGCGCCGATTCGCCGCGCAGGGCCTCCAGCAGGTCCCGGCCGAACGGCGCGGTGCCCCGCCGGTCGTCGGTCTTGAGCAGCACGACGGCGGCGAGCGCCAGGGTCAGCAGGCCGGCGGTGGCGACCGCGAGGGCCGCGCCGCCGTGGATGAAGGTGAACGAGCCGGGCTCGACCGTGCCGTACTCCACGACGCCGTACCCGGCGGCGATCAGCGGCACGACGACCAGCGCGGCGCCCACCACGGCCCGCAGCACCGCGAACAGGTGCTCGGTGACCTTCGGCAGCCGGGCCTCCTCGACCTCCTGGGCGAGCAGGGTGCGCCCGGTCGAGACGACGATCCCGGCGGCCAGGCCGGCCAGCACGGTCAGCAGCAGGACCAGCACGAAGTCCAGCACCAGGCCGGCCAGGATCAGCGCGACGCCCTGGACCAGCAGCGCGAGCGCGAGCAGCCGACGGCGGGAGAGCGAGGGCAGGGTGGCCCGGGTGAGCCGGGCGCCGAGCGCGGGCGTGCCGACGGCGGCGAGCACCAGCAGGCCGTAGCCGATCGGCCCGGCCCGGTGTTCGACGGCGGTGAGCAGCGCCAGCGCGGCGACGCCCGCCATCGAGGCGTAGGCGGCGGCGACCGAGAAGGTGAAGTACGGGGCGGAGCCGGTGCGGCCCTTGCCCAGCGCGGGGCCGGGCGTCGCGTCGGTCGGGGCGCGCAGGCCCTGCAGCGGGGACTGCGGGGCGACCGGGACCGGGCCGCCGGGCAGCTCCTGGAGGTAGACCCGGACGGCGGAGACCGCGAACAGGGCGGCCGCGCCGAGCGCGGCGAAGGTGGTCTGGTGGGCGCGCAGCCAGTCCGAGCCGAGCGCCGCGAAGACGTTGTTGACCAGGGTCAGCGCGACCAGCGCGGTGGCCGCGAGCGGCACGGTGGCCCAGCCGGTGCGGCGGTCGAGCGTCCGGACGGTGTCCAGGTCGGCGGCGGACGGCCGCCGCCCGGCGAGCGGGGCGCCGGTCCCCTCCGGCCCGACGACGGGCGGGGAGAGCCTGGCCGACGGCAGCAGGGCGGGGACGGCGGCCGCCTTGGCGATCGCCCAGACCCGCTCGGCGGCACCGGTCACGAAGACGGTGCCGAGCAGCAGGTAGGTCGCGGCGCCGGAGGGCCGGGGGCCGGAGCCCAGCCAGACGATCCACCACGGCGCGATGCCGACCAGCACGGCCCGCAGCACGTCGGCGGAGAACAGCGTCCAGCGGCGGTCGAGGCTGCCGCTGAGCAGCCCGTGCACCGGGCCGAGCAGGGCGACGCCGACCAGCACGGTGGCGGCCAGCCGGGCGGCGAAGACGGCGGAGACCGCGAAGGCGAGGCTGCGCGGCAGGTCGCCGAACTGCCCGCCGAGCGCGGCGGCGATCACGGTGAGCGCGAGCAGCACCAGCAGCGCGAGCCGGTCGGCGGTGCCGCCGATCAGCTGGGTGGTCCAGAGGCGGCGGTAGGGGCGCAGCCGCAGCAGCGCGCGGGCCCGCTCGCCGGGGGTTCCGGCGGGCGCGACCTCGGGCAGGTCGGGCGCGCCGGCTCTGGCGGCCTCGCCGGTGCTGGGGGTGGGCTGCTCCTCGCTCGTCATACGGTCAGCGTAGCGGTCGGCGGTTGCCGCAAAAGGGGGGAGCGGCCTTCCGGATGGCCGTCATTGCAGGGTTGTGACGCACCGCGCACAGCTCGGCCACCGCGCCGCGGCCGGGGCCCGCGGCGCGTGACCGGAGCCGCGGGCCCGCACCCCGGAAGGAGAGGTGCGGGCCCGGTGCCACTGGCGGAGGGTCAGCCCTCGTCGGTGGTGGCGGTCTTGCTCGCGGCCGTCTTCTTCGCCGCCGTCTTCTTGGCGGTGGCGGACTTGGCCGTGGTCGTCTTCTTGGCGGCCGTCTTGGCGGTGGCGGTCTTCTTCGCCGCCGTCTTGGTCGCCGTCTTCTTCGCGGCGGCCTTCTTGGCCGGGGCCTTCTTCGCCGCCTTCTTCACCGGCCCGCGCGCCCGCTTCTCGGCGAGCAGCTCGTAGCCGCGCTCCGGCGTGATGGTCTCGACGTCGTCGTCCTTGCGCAGCGTCGCGTTGGTCTCGCCGTCGGTGACGTACGGACCGAAGCGGCCGTCCTTCACCACGACGGGACGCTCGCTGACCGGGTCGGTGCCCAGCTCCTTCAGCGGCGGCGCGGCGGCGGCCCGGCCGCGCTGCTTCGGCTGGGCGTAGATGGCCAGGGCCTCCTCCAGGGTGACCGTGAACATCTGCTCCTCGCTGGTGAGCGAGCGCGAGTCGGTGCCCCGCTTGAGGTACGGGCCGTACCGGCCGTTCTGCGCGGTGATCTCCACGCCCTCCGGGTCGACCCCGACCACGCGCGGCAGCGACAGCAGCTTCAGCGCGTCCTCGAGCGTGACGGTGTCCAGCGACATCGTCTTCAGCAGCGACGCGGTGCGCGGCTTGACGGCGTTCTTGCCGGTCTTCGGCGTGCCCTCGGGCAGGATCTCGGTGACGTACGGGCCGTACCGGCCGTCCTTGGCGACCAGCAGGTTGCCGCTGACCGGGTCCGGGCCGAGCTCGAAGTCACCGCTGGGCTTGGCCAGCAGCTCCTCGGCCAGCTGGACGGTCAGCTCGTCCGGCGGCAGGTCGTCCGGGATGTCGGCGCGCTGGCCGGGCTCGCCCTCGACGGCGGCGGCGCGCTCGACGTAGGGGCCGTAGCGGCCGACCCGCAGGGTGATGTCGTCGCTGACCCGGAACGAGCTGATCTCCCGGGCGTCGATCGCACCGAGGTCGGTGACCAGCTCCTTCAGGCCGCCCAGGTGGTCGCCGTCGCCGTTGCCGGCCTCGGCGGCGCCGCCGGTCGCGTGGCCCTCGCCCTCGCCGAAGTAGAAGCGCTTCAGCCACGGCACGGACTGCGCCTCGCCGGCCGCGATGCGGTCGAGGTCGTCCTCCATCCTGGCGGTGAAGTCGTAGTCGACCAGTCGGCCGAAGTGCTTCTCCAGCAGGTTGACGACGGCGAAGGAGAGGAACGACGGCACCAGCGCCGTCCCCTTCTTGAAGACGTAGCGGCGGCCGATGATGGTGTCGATGATCGAGGCGTAGGTGGAGGGGCGGCCGATCTCGCGGTCCTCCAGCTCCTTGACCAGCGAGGCCTCGGTGTAGCGGGCCGGCGGCTTGGTGGCGTGGCCCTCGGGGGTGAGCTGCTCGGCGGCCAGCGGGTCGCCCTCGGAGACCTGCGGCAGGCGGCGCTCGCGGTCGTCCAGCTCGGCGTTCGGGTCGTCGGCGCCCTCGACGTAGGCCTTGAGGAAGCCGTGGAAGGTGATGATCTTGCCGGAGGCGGAGAACTCGGCGTCCCGGCCGTCCGCGGCGCGGCCGCCGACCTTGACGGTCACCGACTGGCCGACCGCGTCCTTCATCTGGGAGGCGACGGTGCGCATCCAGATCAGCTCGTACAGCCGGAAGTCGTCACCGCTCAGGCCGGTCTCGGCCGGGGTGCGGAAGCGGTCGCCGGACGGGCGGACGGCCTCGTGCGCCTCCTGGGCGTTCTTCACCTTGCTGGCGTACGTGCGCGGCGCGGCCGGCAGGTAGTCGGCTCCGTAGAGCTGGGTGACCTGCGCCCGGGCGGCCGCGATCGCGGTGTCCGAGAGCGTCGTCGAGTCGGTGCGCATATAGGTGATGAAGCCGTTCTCGTACAGCTTCTGGGCCACCTGCATGGTCCGCTTGGCGCCGAAGCCCAGCTTGCGGCTGGCCTCCTGCTGGAGCGTGGTGGTGCGGAACGGCGCGTACGGCGAACGGCGGTAGGGCTTGGACTCGACGCTGCGGACGCTGAACGCGGTCTGCTCCAGGGCGGCGGCCAGCGCGCGGGCGGCCTGCTCGTCCAGGTGCAGGGTGTTGGTGCTGCCGGCCTTGAGCCGCCCGTCCGGGCCGAAGTCGCGGCCGCTGGCGATCCGCTTGCCGTCGACGGCGGAGAGCCGCGCGCCGAAGGTCTCCGGGTTGGCGGCGTCGGCCGGGGTGCGGCCGGTGCCGAAGGTGCTGACGAGGTCCCAGTAGGAGGCGGTGCGGAAGGCCATCCGCTCGCGCTCGCGCTCGACCACCAGCCGGGTCGCGACGGACTGCACGCGGCCCGCCGACAGCTTCGGCATGACCTTCTTCCACAGCACGGGCGAGACCTCGAAGCCGTACAGGCGGTCGAGGATGCGGCGGGTCTCCTGGGCGTCGACCAGGCGCTGGTTCAGCTCGCGCGGGTTGGCCACGGCCTCCTGGATCGCCGTCTTGGTGATCTCGTGGAACACCATCCGGTGCACCGGCACCTTGGGCTTCAGGACCTGCTGGAGGTGCCACGCGATGGCCTCGCCCTCGCGGTCCTCATCGGTGGCGAGGAAGAGCTCGTCGGACTCCGCGAGCAGCGACTTCAACTTGCTGACCTGGGACTTCTTGTCCGCGTTGACCACGTAGATGGGGGCGAAGTCGTGGTCGACGTCCACCCCGAGGCGGCGCACCTCGCCGGTGTACTTGTCCGGGACCTCGGCCGCCGTGCTGGGCAGGTCGCGGATGTGCCCGACGCTCGCCTCGACGATGTAGCCGGGGCCAAGGTAGCCCTTGATCGTCTTCGCCTTGGCCGGCGACTCGACAATGACGAGTCGCTGTCCGTGCGCGGTCTCGCTGCTCGGGGACACCTTCGCTCTTCTCTCCCGGTCGTTATGTGAGCTGGTCGGCACTGGCAGCACGGGCTGCGCTCCGCCCGACCCCTCCACCGTCCCGGGGCTGCCGCTGTACGACGACCCCACCAGCGGAGTGTGACCGTACCCCGGCCACCCTTGTCAAACGGACGGATCCTGCTTTTTCACCGGCAAGGCCGACCGACGCCACTCGAACGGTAACCCGATGATGGAGGATCGCGCCCCGTGGAGGGGGGCTTCGGCGGGTTCCGATGGATGGAATGACGGATTTCAAAATCTGTCAACGGAAAATCGGCGTCGGGCGGCGGTGCTGGTGGTAAGGGGTGCCGCGAACGATTCGGGCGCTTCGTCCGGGGACGTTTTCCGGACACGGCGGCCGGTTCGGGACAGCCGGTTGGGACGAGCCGGACGAGCTCGGTCGGGGGCGGGCCGCGCCGTCCGTGCCGGCCCGGCCGATGGCGGCCCCGGCCGGTAGTGGCCTGCCCGGCGGACGGCCTGACCCCGTGGGCGGCGGCCCGGTTCGGCGGGCGGTCGGCGGGGGCTCAGCGGGTGGTGGGCTCAGCGGGTGGCTACGTGGGGTGGGGCTCAGCGAGTGGTGGCGACGGCCACGAGCAGGGCGGCCCCCGCCGCCAGGCAGCCTGCACCCAGCGCCGTCCACAGGAGGTCCGTCAGCACGGCCCGGCCGGTCTCGGTCGCCGCCAGCACCACCCGGCTGGGCCGCCGCGGGTCGTAGGAGATACGGACGGACGTGCCGGGCGCGAAGCGGGGCGGACGGCGCAACGGGGTGTGACCGCGCGGACGGGCGAGCACCACCTCGGCCCGGCGGGCCCCACCGGGACCCCCGATCGCGGCGGGGGCGGAGAAGGTGAGCAGCGGTGCGCTGTCCAGCGCGCCGTGCGCCTCGGTGTCGGCGACGACGGTGGCCACCGCCGCCGTACCCCTGCGGCGCACCCCACGGCGCAGGCGCACTTCGGCAGCGCACCAGAGCAGCAGCGCGCCGCCGAACAGTGCGAGCACCGCGCCACCCACCACGGCCGTCGTCGTCTCCACCCCTCGCCCCCAGCTCTGTCCACAGCCTGTGGACAGAGCCTCACAGCCGGGGGCCAACTGGGGGCGGCCGTCCGACGGCCGCCGGGCGAACCAGGGACTACGGCAAGGTGAACCGGGCGCCTCCGGGCAGCCTCGACAGCCGGGCAGCCTCGACAGCCGGCCCGCCCTGGCGGATTCGGGGCCTGGGCCGCGGCCGGCTGGCGGACGGGGCCGGGGCCGGGGCCGGTCGGTGAACGAGGCCGGGGCCCGGGCCCGGGCCACCCGGACGGCTCAGCCCGCCGGCCGGATGAACCCCTGCTCGGTGAGCAGCCGCAGCGACTCCGGCACCCGATCCCGCAGCACCACCCGGTCCTCGCCGAGCAGCTGGGCGATGGCGTCCACGATCTCGCCCGCCGACAGCGTCCCGTCGCAGACCCCGGCGAACCCGGCACCCACCGTGTCCACCTTGGTGGCCCGGCGCATGCCGCGGTTGTGCCGCAGGATCACGTGCTCCGGGTCCTCCGCCCCGGGCGCGCCGACCTGCTCCTGGACGACCTCGTCGGCGAGCACGTACCGGGCCGCGAGCAACCCCGCGTCGTCGTGGGTGCGCAGGAAGTCCTGCCGGTCGAACCACTCCTCGATGTGCGGGCCGAGCGGCTGCTCGACCGGGTGCGGCCACTCCTCCACCCGGACGGTCGGCCGCTCGGCGCCGCTCGCCCGCAGCGTGATCCAGCCGAACCCGATGCCCTCGACCCGGCCCGCCTCGAACGCGTCCAGCCACTCGCCGTACCGGGCCTGGTAGTCGCCGCCGGGACCGCGGTGGTCACCGCCGTCGCGCAGCCACAGCTCGGCGTACTGCGCGACGTCCTGGACCTCCCGCTGGACGATCCAGGCGTCCAGGCCGGTGCCGGCCACCCAGCCGGCCAGCCGCTCGTGCCAGTCCTCGCCCTTGACGTGCTGCCAGTTGGCGAGCAACTGGCAGTAACCGCCGGGCTCCAGGTGGGCGGCGGCGGAGCGGACCAGGCTGCGGCAGAGGTCGTCGCCCGCCATCCCGCCGTCGCGGTAGGTGAACCGGCCGGCGGGCGAGATCACGAACGGCGGGTTGGAGACGATCAGGTCGAACTTCCGCTCGCCGACCGGCTCGAAGAGGCTGCCGGCGGCGGTGTCGGTGTTCGCGAACCCGGAGAGCGCCAGGGTCAGCTCGGTGAACCGCAGCGCGCGCGGGTTGAGGTCGGTCGCGGTGACCCGCTGGGCGTGCCGGGCGGCGTGCAGCGCCTGCACACCGGAGCCCGAACCGAGGTCCAGCGCCGCCCGGACCGGTCGGCGCACGGTGATGTTGGCCAGCGTGGTGGACGCGCCGCCCACCCCGAGCACCAGGTCCTTGCGGGCCACGCCGTGCGCGGTCTCGCCGGAGCCGATGCCGCCCGCGCCGCCGACCGCGCAGCCCAGGTCCGAGACCACCCAGGCGTCCGAACTCGGCAGCCCGGCCACCTCGTTCGCGTAGGGGCGGACGTCCACGGTGGCGCGCACCGCGTCGCCGTCCGGGCGCAGCCAGCCATCGGCCAGGCAGTCCTCGACCGGCAACGCGGCGGCCGCCGCCTTGTACGGCACGGGCTGCTGCAGCAGGAACAGCCGCACCAGCGTCTCCAGCGGGCTGCCGCCGCGGGTCGAGCGCAGTGCCGGCACCGCCTCGCTGCGGGCCAGCGCCGCGTACCCGGTGGGCCCGAGCAGGTCGAGGCAGCCGTCGGCGGTGAAGGAGGCGGCGAGCAGCGCCTCGCGCAGCTTGGCGAGGCGGGTCGGGTCGAGAACGGGGCTACTGATCACCCCGCCATTGTCCCCCGCGCGGCAGGCCGCGCCCGCCCGCGAGAGCCGTCGTCCCGGTCCCTTCGCCGCGCCCCTTTGCACCGGCTCGCCCCCTCGGCCGGAGCGGAGGGGGCGTGCGGGGTGCGGGGTGGTGCGCGGGGTCCGTCAGCTCGCCGAGGGGGCGGGGGTGGACGGGGCGGCCTGGCTCGCGGTCGGGCTGGCGGCGGGGCTCGCGCCGTCCGTCGCGGGGGCGGTGGCCCCGGGCGTCGCGCCGGCCGCCGGGGTGCCGCTCGCGCCGGCCGCCGGAGTGCCGCCGGCTCCACCGGTCGGACCGCCGGTCGGGGCCGCGGCGGCCGCGCCCGGCTTGCAGCCCTCCTGCTTGGCCATCGCGGCGCCGAGGTCGCCGCGCTGCAGCTTGGCCTGCGCCTCGGTGGAGAGCGTGGCCAGCTTCTGCACCTGGTCGGCGACGCTGCGCAGCCCGTCCGCGAACTTCGCCTGGTCCGTGTTGGGCAGCGCGTCCAGCTTCTTCTGTACGTCCAGATAGCCGTCCGCCGCCTTGGTGAGCTCGGCGACGGTGTCCTTCTGCAGGGTCGCGCCGTCGTCCACCTTGGGAGCCCCGGCGGAGTCGATGGCGGCGGCGATGTCCTGGTTGGTCTTGGCCAGCCGGCCGATGTCCGCGGAGAGGCGCTTCTGCAGGTCGGCCGGGGCCTCCCCGGTCTTGACCTGCCCGGAGTCCGCGAGCGCGGTCTGCGCCTGGGCGATCGGGTCCTTGGCCGCGCCGCAGACGCTGGTCGCCCAGGACTCCAGCTGCTTGCTGTTGTCGTCGCCGCAGCCGACGGCGCCGAACGCCAGCAGCGCGCCGAGCGCGGGTACGGCCAGCAGTCGCTTGTTCACCGGGGGAAGCCTTTCGGTCGCGTTCGTCTTCGGTCGTCGAACTGCGAACCTACACGGCCGCCGCCCCACCCCCGGTTCCCGCCCTGGGACCGCCCCGGCCAGCGCTCGGCCACTCTCGGCCCGCATTCGGCCGCCCCTGCCCCGGCCGGGGCGTCATGGCCGGGGCGCCGGCCGGGCCCGGCTCAGGGCCGGGCCAGGGCAGGGGCCGGGGCCGGGGCCGGGCCAGGGCCGGGCCCGGCCTGCTCGACCCGGATCGGATCGCCCGGCCGGACGGTGCGCAGGACCTGGGCGTCCCCGTCCAGCTCCCCGAGGACGTTGCACGCACTGGCCAGCCGGCACTCGCCGTCCCGCGAGATCGGCGTCGGTCCGTACGGGAGCGCCAGGCTGTCGCCGTCCGTCCAGAACGCCACCGTTCCGGGCTCGACGACCTGCCGGGCGTCGTGCTCCCTCGGCACGCTGACGGGGGTGTCGAAGTAGACCTCCTCGCCCCAGGTGTTCGCCGACGAGCTGATCGGCAGCACGGCCAAGAGCGCCTCGGTCGTGGGCGTCGCCGTCAGCGTGGCGGTCACCTGCCCGGCCGGCCACAGAATGCGTATCCGCATGGGTTCCCTCTTCATACGACAGGCCCGATCACCGATCGGGCCCGGTCGTGCCGAGAGCAGGGAACCGCCATGCTCAACAGTTTGTCAATGCGCGCCCGGGAAGCGGATCACGCGAACCGGAGGGCGGGTCAGACCGCCACGGCGCCGACCGAGACCGGCCAGCTCATCCGGATCACGCCGCCGTCGGTCCCGTTGGCGACCTCCAGGTCCTCGACCAGGCCGGTGATGACCGCAAGACCCAGGGTGTCCTCCTCCGGGTCGGCACCTTCGGCCGCACCCGCGGCCGGGACCGTGGCGGGGCCCGCCTCGTCCTCGACCTCGATGAGGAAACGCTTCTCCTGATCCGTGAGCGCGACCCGGACCGTGCCGGCGATGCCACCGCGCTGGTGCAGGCCGACGGCACGGGAGCACGCCTCACCGACGGCGAGCCGCACCTCGTCGAGCACCGACTCGTCGACCCCGGCCCGTCTCGCGACCGCCGCGGCGACCAGCCGGGCCGTACGCACGTGCTCGGGAAGCGCACTGAATCGAAGTTCGACGGTTGCCATCTTCAATCCCCCTCGGGGTGTCCGACCGGGGCCGGGCATGCGGCCCCTCGGGCCGGTCTGCACCGGCCCTGGAGCGCCGGGCCGGCCCGGGGCCACACGGGCCCCGGCGCCGCCGGACGCAGGGAACGGGCGGGCCGGCACGCAGGCCGGCCCGGCCGCGTCAGTCGGTCGAGTTGACCGCGTCGTCCACCGAGGTGTGGATCGGGAAGACCTTGGTCAGGCCGGTGATGCGGAAGATCTTCAGAATGCGCTCCTGGTTGCACACCAGGCGCAGCGAGCCCTCGTGGGCACGCACGCGCTTCAGACCGCCCACCAGCACGCCCAGACCGGTCGAGTCGAGGAAGTCAACGCCCTCCATGTCGACGACGAGGTGGTAGTTGCCGTCGTTGACCAGCTCGACCAACTGCTCACGCAGCTTCGGGGCGGTGTACACATCGATCTCGCCGCCAACCTCGACGACCGTGCGATCGCCGACTGTACGGGTCGACAGGGACAGGTCCACGGAACCTCCAGCACCTTGCCTTGCTACGTCATTGCGATCTTCGGCCGGACGGCCGCAACCGCATGGTCGCGAGCCCCGGGCGCGCCCAGCGAACGCGTGGCAAGCCTCAGCGCTGCGACCCCCGGCCGTACGGCCGTCACGGCCACATTCAACCACCTGCGACCATGCCCGCACGATGGCTTACAACGATTCTCCGTCACGCCGGTGACACACTGGGTCCTCATGCCGCCCCGTCACAGCCTGCCCGAGGCACTGCTCGCGACCCTGTCCGCCACCCGGGGGCGGTCGGACCGGCTCACCCATACGGAGCACCTTCCCTCCCGGCCCGCCCGTTATTCGCCGTGGCCCGACTCGATCCGGCCGGAGATCGTGGCCGCCGCCCTGGAGCTGGGCGTGGAGCAGCCCTGGGCCCATCAGGCAGAAGCCATGAACCTGGCCATAACCGGCCATTCCGTGGTGATCGCCACAGGCACCGCCTCGGGCAAGTCGCTCGGCTACCTGGCCCCCGTGCTGAGCGACCTGCTGGACGGCACCGAGGCCCGCAACGGCCGCGGCGCCACCGCGCTCTACCTCGCCCCGACGAAGGCGCTCGCCGCCGACCAGCGCCGCCGGGCCGCCGAACTCGCCCCGCCCAGGGTCCGGGCCGCCCTCTACGACGGCGACACCCCGCCCGAGGAACGCGAGTGGGTCCGCCAGTACGCCTCCTACGTGCTCACCAACCCGGACATGCTGCACCGCGGCATCCTGCCCGCCCATGCCCGCTGGTCCTCCTTCCTCAAGACCCTGCGCTACGTGGTCGTGGACGAGTGCCACAGCTACCGCGGCGTGTTCGGCTCGCACGTCGCCCAGGTGCTGCGACGACTGCGCCGGATCTGCGCCCGGTACGGCTCCTCCCCCACCTTCCTGCTCGCCTCGGCCACCACCGCCGACCCGGCCGTCACCGCCCGCCGGCTCACCGGGCTGCCGACCGAGGCGGTCACCGACGACGCCTCGCCACGCGGCCCGATGGTCTTCGGCCTCTGGGAACCGCCGCTCACCGAGAACGTCGGCGAGCACGGCGCGCCCGTCCGCCGGACAGCCACCGCCGAGGCCGCCCACCTGCTGACCGACCTGGTCGGGCAGCAGACCCGCACCGTCGTCTTCGTCCGCTCCCGCCGGGCCGCCGAACTCGTCGCCCTCCAGGCCCAGGACCAGCTCGGCCGGCCGCTCGCCGACCGGGTGGCCGCCTACCGCGGCGGCTACCTCGCCGACGAGCGCCGTGCCCTCGAACGCGACCTGCACACCGGCCGTCTGCTCGGCCTCGCCTCCACCTCCGCCCTCGAACTCGGCGTCGACATCTCCGGCCTGGACGCCGTCCTGATGGCCGGCTACCCCGGCACCCGGGCCTCGCTCTGGCAGCAGGCCGGACGGGCCGGGCGCGAGGCCCAGGGGGCACTCGCCGTCCTGATCGCCCGGGACGACCCGCTGGACACCTACCTGGTGCACCACCCGGAGGCGCTGTTCGCGACGCCCGTCGAGGCCACCGTGCTCGACCCCGACAACCCGCACGTCCTCGCCCCGCACCTGTGCGCGGCGGCCGCCGAGCTGCCGCTCACCGACCCCGACCTGGAGCTGTTCGGCTCCTCGGCCGAGCGGCTGCTGCCCGTCCTGGAGCAGCGCGGGCTGCTCCGCCGCCGGGGCGGCGCCTGGTACTGGACGCGCCGCGAGCGCGCCGCCGACGCCGTGGACCTGCGCGGCAGCGGGGGCAGCCCGGTGCAGATCGTCGAGGCCCCGACCGGCCGGCTGCTCGGCACGGTGGACGCCTCCGCCGCCCACACCACCGTCCACACCGGGGCCGTCCACCTCCACCAGGGCCGCAGCTACCTCGTCCGGGACCTCGACCTGGAGAACTCCGTCGCCCTGGTCGAACCGGCCGACCCGCCGTACACGACCGCCGCCCGGGACATCACCTCCATCTCCGTGCTCTCGACCGACACCTCCGTCGACTGGGGCGAGGGCCGGCTCAGTTTCGGTTCGGTGGAGGTGGTCAACCAGGTGGTCGGCTACCTCCGCAAGCGGATCTCCACCGGGGAGATCATGGGCGAGACCAAGCTCGACCTGCCGCCCCGCACCCTGCGCACCCGGGCGGTCTGGTGGTCCGTCACCGAGGACCAGCTGCTCGACGCGGACATCCCGCCCGACCAGTTGCCCGGTGCCGCACACGCCGCCGAGCACGCCTCCATCGGCCTGCTGCCGCTGTTCGCCACCTGCGACCGCTGGGACATCGGCGGCGTCTCGGTGCCGCTGCACCCCGACACCCTGCTGCCCACCGTGTTCGTCTACGACGGTCACCCCGGCGGGGCCGGCTTCGCCGAACGCGGCTTCCAGCGGGCCGTCCAGTGGCTGACGGCCACCCGGGAGGCGATCGCGGCCTGCGAGTGCGAGCGCGGCTGCCCCTCGTGCGTGCAGTCACCCAAGTGCGGCAACGGCAACGACCCGCTGGACAAGGCGGCCGCCGTCCGGCTGCTGGACGTCCTGCTCGCCGGCGCCCCGACGACGACGAGCGCAGCGGGCACCGAGGCCGAGGCGGGGGATG
The DNA here is from genome assembly GCF_040643935.1 of Kitasatospora sp. NPDC047058. NCBI lineage: Bacteria > Bacillati > Actinomycetota > Actinomycetes > Kitasatosporales > Streptomycetaceae > Kitasatospora > Kitasatospora sp. NPDC047058. The sequence goes on from NZ_JBEYVJ010000040.1 coordinate 17,523, forward strand.
CGGCCAGGACGGGGGACGCGGCCGGGGCGGGGGCCGAGGCGGCCGAGTCGGGGGCCGAGGCGGCCGAGTCGGGGGCCGAGGCGGCCGGAGCGTCGGTGGAGGCCGGGGACGCGGACGGGCCGGTGGCGGGTTCATGAGCCACCCGCCATCGTCCTGAGGCCCGGGTCCGCAGCCGCAGCCGCAGCCGCAGCCGCGACGGCACCCGCCTCCGCGGCCGCGTCCACGTCCGCCGCCGCCGCGGTTGCCGTCGCACGGACCGGTCCCGCGCGGGAGCGGGCGCGGGCCGGCCCGACCGGCAGGCGTACGGGCAGCCCGTCGACCGGGACCTCGGCCACCACCTCGACCGCGTCCGCCTCACGGTCCACCGTGCAGGACACCACGGTGGCCGCCTGAGCGGCGGCGATCCCTGCCGCCCGGCCGCAGCCGCCGTCCACGTCCAGCAGCAGCCGGTCGGCGGCCGCCAGGGCCGCCAGATCGGCGGCGGACTCCGCCCGGTGCCGGGCACCGGCCACCGCCCCCACCGCGAGGGTCGCGGTGAACGCCGCACAGCCGAGCACCGCGAACGCGACCAGCCACACCGTCGCGGACCCGGCGTCGCCGCGACGCCCCGATGCCGCCGCCCGGACGGTGCGGCCCCGCACCGCCCAGCCCCGGAGCCTTCGGACCCGGGCGGTACAAACCCGGGCGGTACGGACCCGGGCATCGCGGTGGAACGCCCGCCGCGGCGCCCCCCGCACCACCTTCCCTTTCCCTGCCGCAACCGCGGCCTGCCTCAGGACGGCCACGGGCCACCTCCTGCTCCTCCGCCACCGGTCAAGGTGTCCTCCCGGGCCGCCACGGCGGCCGCGCCCAGCCGCACCGACAACAGGGCCCCGAGCCGGCCCGGAGCCGCCGACGGCGCGTCCACGGTGACGCGGACCGTGTCGGCCTCCACGGCGATCCGCACGACCGCCCCGGGCGGGGCCGCCGAACCGGCGATCGCGGCGGCGTCCGGCTCCCCACGGGCGGCCGCCCTGGCGCCCGCCCGCGCGGCATCCACGCAGCGGATCTGTGCACCGGCCGCGAGCACACCCCAGATCAGCATCACGGCGAGCAGTACCAGGGCCGGCAGGGCCACCGCCGTCTCAGCCGTGACGAAGCCCGCGTCGCTCCGGCCGCGGCCACGGCCGCCCTGCCTCCGCCGACCACAGCGCCAGGGACACCGTCGGATCCGGCGCGGCCGCCCCGCCGACCGGCCGTCACGTCGCATGGAGCGCCCGGTCCAGCAGCTCGGTCAGCGTGCTGACCACGGTCGGGCTGGTCACCACCTTGTACAGCGCGGCGGCCAGGGCACAGGCTCCCAGCGTGCCGACCGCGTACTCGGCCGTGGTCATTCCGGCATCCGACCTGCCCCTGATCCGGACCGACCGCCCGGCCCGGCCGGCCGCCCAACGGCCCCGTCGGCGGCACACCTCGAGCAGCCGACGGCCCGGGTGCCGCGCGACAACGCGGGCGGGTGAGATCACTACAGCCATGGACTTCTCCTCGTGTCGAGTGAGTGAGTGGATGAGTAAGCGAGTGGGTGAGTACGCGAGTGAGAGGACGAGCGGCGGTCAGAGGCACCGCCGCGGGCGTCACATCGCCTGCGCAAAGCGCGTGGTGAGCCCGATGACCACCGGGACGACGCTGATCAGCACGAAGGCCGGGAGGAAGCAGAGGCCGAGCGGCGCGGTGGCGAGGACGCCGGCGCGCCGAACGCGCGCGTGCGCCGTGCGGGCGGCCGCCGTCCGCAGGCCGTGTGCCAGGCCGGTCAGCGGCCCGGCCGCCGGAGCCCCGCTGAGGCTCGTCCGGACCAGGCAGCGGCCCAGCGGCGCCAGCGCCGGGTGCTGCGCGCCCAGCCGGATCCAGCACACTTCCGGCGGTGCCCCCAGGGCCAGTTCGGCCGCGATGGCCACCAGTCTGGGCCCCATCGGGGCGCCGACGCTCCGGCCGACCGCCGCGACCGCCACCGCGGGCGAGGCGGCCGAACCGAGGCAGGCGGCCAGCAGTTCGGCGGTGAGCGGGAGTTGCCGGGTGAGCTGTTCCTCCTCCAGCACGGCCCGCCGTTCGGCCTGGGGCCTCGCCCAGGGCGGCCACCGGTACAGCGCCGCGGCCAGCAGCACGCCCACCACCGGTCCGGCGCCGCCCCCGATCAGGGCAGCCATAACGAACCCGGCGCCGCCGGCCAGAACCGCCCGCCGCGCCTGACCGGCGTCGCCCCGCCGCTCCGGACGACGCACTGCCCACCAGCCCGGTCCGGCCCGTCGGCGAGGGGCCCGCATCCGGGTCCGGGCCCGGGGGCCGAACCAGGCCGCCGACCTCCGGCGGCCCGTCCACCGTGCCGCCCCAGCTCCGAGGAGCAGTCCGCCCGCCGCCACCGCGGGCACCAGGACCGCCCAGTCGGCCGCCCGCCTCATGCGGACATCACCTCCGCCCGGAAGGAACCGCTCGGCCGGCCCAGGCGCGCCCGCGTGCGTGAGAGGCCGCAGCGCCATCCGCCCTCGTCGTCCGCGGCCGCCACCCCGTCCGCAGGCTCCGCCCGTCCGGGATCCTGGGGTGCCTCCAGGGCTCCTCGGGCCGCCGCCCGGACGATGCGTGCCGTCCACGCCAAGCCCAGGCCCTCCAGGGCCGCCCCGCCCGCCAGACACGCCAGGCCGGCGGGAGTGTGGAGCAGGACGGTCAGCGGACGGGCCCCGAGCGCCGCCCCGAGCAGCAGACCGGCGGCGGGGAGCGCCGCCAGGACGGCGATCGTGGTCCGCGGGGCCGCCAGCTCGGCGGTGATCTCCTCGGCCAGCGCCTGCTCCGCGCGCAGCGCCTCGGCAACCCCGTCCAACCCGGCGGCCAGGCCCGAGCCACCGTCGGCGGTGACCCGCCAGCAGGCGGCGATCGCGGTCGCCCCGCTGCCGCCCGGCAGCTCCGCGAGCAGCTGGAACGCCAGCGGGACGTCCCCGCCGTAGCGGCCTGCCGCCAGTCGCGCCACCGGCTCCGCGCCGAGCCGGCGCAGCGCCTCGCGGTCGGCGGCGATGCGCGCCGTCACCAGGTGCAGCGCCTGCTCGGGCGTCGCCCCACTGCGCAACTCTCCGGCCAGCCCGGCGCAGAGGTCGACGACCGCCGCCGCCCGCTGCCGGGCCTGCACGGCCACACGGCGGCGGCGCCGCCAGCTGCGCAGCGGCAGGAAGGCCAGTGCGGCCGCCAGCAGCGGGACGGGCGAGCCGGTGGCCGGCCAGGCCGCCAACCCGGCCGGGAACAGCAGCAGTTCGGGACCGAGCCAGCCGGGCCCGTACCGCACCCGCAGCGCGGCCGCGGCCACCACGGCGCCCCAACGCGCCACCGGCCCACCACCACCCTCTCCCTCCGTACCGTCGCCGAGCCGCAGGAGCCTGCGGCCCCGTACGCCCGCCGCGGTGCGCTGCAGCGCGCACCACCCGGCCGACGCAACCAGGCAGAGCACCGCCACCCAGCACAGCGCGATCTGGTCCTTCGTCATGTCGATGACCTCCCGTCTCCTCCGATTTCGTCCGTCAGGGCCGCGGGGGCGCCCCGTCGCCGGGCGTGCGGGCACCGGACGGCAGGCCCGAGCAGCACCAGGGCCCCCACCACGCAGCCGCACAGCAGCAGGACGAACAGCACCTCCGCCCGCACCGCCGTCACGGTGGACCACCCCCGATCGCCACTCCGCGCGCCGCCAGCAGCCGGAGGAGCCGCTCCCAGCCCTCCCCGGGGACGACGGCGCCGTCCGGCGTGAACGCGACCGCCGGGGTGGTGACCGCCAGGCCCGCCCGGTCGCCGGCCAGCATGTGGATCTCGGCGATCCGCCGCCGTCCGGAGGCCGGCTCCCGGACCATGTGCACCACCAGGTCGAGCGCGGCACGCAGTTGGCTGTGCAGGGCCGGCCGGTCCAGGCCCGCGAGCGCCCCGAGCGCCTCCAGCCGGACCGGCACGTCGGCCGCCGTGTTGGCGTGCACGGTGCCGCAGCCGCCTTCGTGGCCGGTGTTCAACGCGGCCAGCAGGTCGGAGACTTCGGCGCCCCTGACCTCGCCGACGACCAGCCGGTCGGGCCGCATCCGCAGGGCCTGGCGGACGAGGTCGCGCAGGGTCAGCTCGCCCAGGCCCTCCTGGTTGGGCGGGCGGCTCTGCAGCCGCACCACGTGCGGATGGGCCGGTTGCAGCTCGGCGGAGTCCTCGACCACGACGATCCGCTCGTCCGGCCCGACCAGCCCGAGCAGTACCGCCAGCAAGGTGGTCTTGCCCGTCCCCGTGCCGCCGCTGATCAGCAGGGACAGCCTTGCCCGCAGGATGCCCGTCAGCAGTTCCGCCCCGGCCGCGGGCAGTGTCCCGCCCGTCACCAGCTCGTCGAGCGTGAACGGCCGCGGACGGCAGACCCGCAGGGAGATGTGCGTGCACCCGGTGGCGACCGGCGGCAGCACCGCATGGAGCCTGGTGCCGTCGGGCAGCCGGGCGTCCACCCAGGGCCGGGCGTCGTCCAGCCGCCGCCCGGCGGCGGTGGCCAGCCGGTGGGCCAGCCTGCGGACGGCCTCGGCGTCGGTGAAGCGCACGCCCACGGCTCGCCGCAGGCCGCCGCCCCGGTCGACCCAGACCTCGTCCGGGCCGTTGACCAGCACGTCCGTCACGTCCGGTGCCGCCAGCAGCCGGTCCAGCGGGCCCGCACCCACCAGCTCGGCGCGCAGCGAGCGCACGGTGTCGAGGACTTCGTCGCCGCCGAGCGGCGGCCGGGTGGCCCGTAGCACCGCCGCGACGGACCCGGCCGTCGGCGGCGCCCCGGACTCGGCCAGCCTGAGCCGCACCGCGTCGAGCAGCGCCGCCGTGCGCTCCTCCCGGGCCGTCCGCCCGTACGGAGGCGGCCCGGCCGCTCCCGTCACCGGTACGGCCGCCGTGACACTCCTGAGCGGCCGGTGCTCCCGCACGCCGTCGCCCCGGCCGGCCGCCCCGGCACCCGCGCCGCCGCCGGTTCCCGTTCTGCGCAGACGGACCATCAGTACACACCTCCCCCGACCGCCGGAACCGGCGGCAGCACCTCGGCCAGGAAGCTCTCGCAGAACCGCGCCAGCGGGCCGTTCTCCCGGATGCCGGGCGGCACGCCCTGCTCGACGTCCGCGGCCAGCCCGGGCTCCGCCGCCACCTCCCCGGCGAGCCGGAGCCGCAGCCCCCGCGCGATCCGGTGGGCCGGGAGGCCGAACAACCGCAGCGGGCGGACCACCACCCGGACGTCGTCCAGCCGCATCCGGACGGCGGCCGCGACCCGGTCGGCGGCCGCCACCGCGCGCAGCTCGGCCGGCACCACCAGCAGCGCCGTGTCGGACTGCTCCAGCGCCTGCCCGGCCGCCGGATCGAGGTGGCGCGGCACGTCGACCACGACCAGCCCGCCGCGCCGCCGGGCCGCGGCCAGCACGCTGCGCATGGCCTCGGGAGGCACCCCGAGCGTGTCCCCGCGGTCCCAGGACAGGCAGGACAGCGCGGTCAGCCGTTTGAGCACCGGCAGGGCCTTGGCCAGCTCCGCACCGCTGACCCGGCCGCGGGAGCCGGCCAGGTCGGGCCATCGGAGGCCGCCGGCCGTCTCGCCGCCGAGCAGGATGTCGAGCCCGCCGCCCAGCGGATCGCCGTCGACGAGTATGGTCCGCCGGCCCGTGCGCGCGGCCGTCACCGCGAGCGCGCAGGCCAGGGTGGAGGCACCGGCCCCGCCCCGGCCGCCGAGCACGGCGACCGTCAGCGCCGGTGTGCCGATGCCCTCGGCGGCGTCGGCGACCCGGTCGAGCAGCCAGGCCTCGGCGTCGGGCAGGAACAGCACGTGCTCGGCGCCGAGTTGGACGGCCCTGACCCAGACCCCGGAGTCGTCGAGGTCCAGCCCGAGCAGGAGCACCCCGGTGCGGCGGGGCAGCCCCGCGCACTGCTCGGCCTGGTCGTCCCCGACCAGCACGAGCGACGAGCCCTCCCAGAGCGCGCGCGGCGGCGGGGCACTCCGGATCAGCTGCGGTTCGGTGCCGGCGGCCGCGCAGAGCCGCAGCAGGTGCTCGGCCAGGCCCTCGTCCTCGGTGACGACGAGCGGCCCGGTGGCCTCCGGGCCGTGGGTGGCGGCGTGGCCGGCGATCGGTGTCGACATGGTGGTCTCCCCTGTGCGGCGCCCGGCCGCGGGAGGCGGTGCGGGCGCGCGTCCGGATGGTTCCGGCAGGCGGCCCGCCGGGAGCGCCCCGCAGGAGGCGCCCGGCAACCGCTGCCGTGCATCACGGTGGGGGGTGACCGGGATTCCGCCAGCCGGCTTCCGAATCCCTGTGGACAACTCGGGGTTGTGGATAACAACGTTCACCCGGGCGGGGGGCTATTGAGCAAAGAATTGACGAAAGCGCCTCACCGAGAAGAACTGGCACCGTCCGGCCGACGGCCCGGGAGGAAGCCGCCGAGGTCCGCCGGAGTGCGCTCGGGGCCGATTCGGCACCCCGCCGGGCCCACGGGCAGCCATGAGCAAGCAGCAACGCAGAGTGACGAAAGTGGTCTGGAGCCGACGCGCCCCGACACCCCCTGTAGACCGCCGCCCGATCGTCCGGCGGATCGGCCGCAACAGCCGTTCAAGCCCTGAAAATGGCCCCGGACGTGCGACGACCCCCGCCGGGGGGGAGAGCGGGGGTCGTCTATCCACAGCCCGACTCGGGGGGGAGGAGCCGGACCGGGTTAGCACGGTCGCGAACGATCCGTGACTTCCATGGTGTACCCGAGCGGCCAGAAACACAAACCCGCACGCCCACGAGTACGCCGAATGGCGGGGTGTTTTGCGGCGCCCTCTATCCTCGGTTCCCGTGGACACCACCGAGAACGCCGACGAGTACGCCGACGAGTCCCCGGACTCCACCGCCGCGCCCGCGGAGAACACCGGGAACGCCGAGAACGCCGCCCGCAGGCCCCCGGCCGCCCGCCCGCGCGCGGCCGGCCCCCGGACCGCGGCCTTCTTCGACCTCGACAAGACCATCATCGCCAAGTCGAGCGCCCTCGCCTTCAGCCGGCCGTTCTACCAGGGCGGCCTGATCAACCGTCGGGCCGTACTGCGCAGCGCCTACGCCCAGTTCGTCTTCCTGGTCGGCGGCGCGGACCACGACCAGATGGAGAAGATGCGCGAGTACCTCTCCGCGCTCACCCGGGGCTGGAACGTCCAGCAGGTCCGCGAGATCGTCGCCGAGACCCTGCACAACCTGATCGACCCGATCATCTACGACGAGGCCGCCTCGCTGATCGAGCAGCACCATGCGGCCGGCCGCGACGTGGTGATCGTCAGCAGCTCCGGCTCCGAGGTGGTCGAGCCGATCGGCGCGCTGCTCGGCGCCGACCACGTGATCGCCACCCGGCTGAAGATCGAGGACGGCTGCTACACCGGCGAGATCGAGTACTACGCCTACGCCGAGAACAAGGCTGCCGCCATCCGGGAGTTGGCCGCGAGCGAGGGCTACGACCTCGCCGACTGCTACGCCTACAGCGACTCCTCCACCGACCTGCCGCTGCTGGAGGCGGTGGGCCACCCGTCCGCCGTCAACCCGGACCGCGCGCTGCGCAAGGAGGCGGTGGCCCGCGAGTGGCCGGTGCTGGTCTTCGACCGCCCGGTGGAACTGCGGCGGAGGCTCCCGGAGTTCTCCGCGCCGAGCGGCTCGGTGCTCACCGCCGTGGCGGTCGGGACGGCGGTACTGACGGCCGGGTTGATCTGGTACGTGGCGCGCCGCCGTCGGCCAGCCGCCTGAGCAACCACCGGACGCCCCGGGCGGTATCGCCGTCCGGGGCGGGGTGGTGTCCTGCCCCGGACGGCGGCCAGGACACCAGGACTGATCAGGGGCTTTGGGACAAAACGGGCAAAAGCCGAAGACTTCTCGTTTCGGGTTCCCCTTTCGCCCGAAACGCGATACAAATGAAGCACGGCCCGCGAGACCCGGTCAGGACCGAAGAGGTCAAACCGACAACGCAGTTCAGGCCCCACGGACCGCGCGTACAGATAACCGAGCACCCACATGCAGCCGACCCGCTGTCGGGCCGCCGCACCAGACGAACGGGCAGGATCCCCGTCTGATGGGCACTTCCGGTGCATGCTTGGTCACCCGGTACCTGTGCCAGCGGCGGCACCCGGCAGGATCAGGTGCCGCCGCATCCCGTTGTCCGGAGCCCCGGACTCAGACCATGCCGCGCTGCATCGCCTCGCAGACCGCCGTGCTCTCCCGCACGCCGAGCCGCAGCGCCCGGCCGGAGTACGCGATCCAGGCCGCCATCCCCTCCGGGGTCCCCGCCAGATAGCCGGCCAGCGCCCGCCGGTAGGCGTCCGTGCCGAGCTCCGCGAGCCCGACCTCGGCCGGGCAGATCGACTTCGGGTCGAGCCCCTCCGCGATCAGCACGATCCGCTGCGCCGCCCGCGCGATCACGCCGTTGTGCGAACGGAACGGGCGCAGCGCGAGCAGTTCCCCGTGCACCACCGAGGCCACCACCAGGGCCGGCGTCCCGACGCCCTGCCCCTCCGCCCGGGCGACCAGCAGCCGGGAGAGCTGGTCGAGCCGCGCGGCGACCTCGTCGGCCCCGGGGGCCGGCGGCAGCGCGGCCACCGGGTCGCCGGCCGCGGGATCGGCCTCGACGCTCTCCACCGGGTCGAGCTCCAGCGGGAACAGCTCCTCGGCGGCCTCCCCGGCCCGCCGCGGCCGGCCCGCGGCGGCATCGGCGTCGCCGACCGCCAGCAGGTGCAGCCGGGCCAGCACCTGGAGCGGCGAGTGCCGCCAGACGCTCAGCAGCTGGCCCGCCTCGGCCGCGATCCGCAGCGCGGCGCCGACCGTGCGCGACTCCGGGTCGGCGCTGAAGTCGCTGCGGCGCCGGACCTCCTCCAGGGGCCAGTCCGCCCCGGCCAGCGCCGCCGAGGCGCGGGCGCCGCGCAGCGCGGACTCGGAGGTGACCTCGGCCGCGCGGCGGCGCATCACCCGGTGTCCATAGAGGCGGTCGACGGCCTTGCGCACCTCGGCCACCGCGTCCGGCACCCCGGGGAGCTGGGCCAGCGGGGCGAGGGGATCTGTTCCAGTGCTCACCTACCCGAGGGTAATGACCAGAGGGCCACTCCCGGAACAGCAACCCCGGATCACCCGTTCGAGGCAATCGTCACTCCCCTCCGACGAGGAAGCCGAAACCCCGGATAGCATGCCACTATCGGAGACGATAACGATTTCCAACTATGGGGATCGTCGACCCCGGCGCGGAGCGGAAGCGGCGCGGAACCCCCGCCCCCGGATGCGGCGGCGGGGCACCGAGCAAGCGGCCCCGTGCACGGGCCCCAGAGCGAGAGCCGGAGTCCCAGATGAAGATCGCCTTCGTCGGCAAGGGCGGCAGCGGCAAGACCACGCTGTCCTCACTGTTCATCCGCCACCTGGCCGCCGCGGGCCGCCCGGTCATCGCCGTCGACGCCGACATCAACCAGCACCTCGGCCCCGCGCTCGGCCTGACGGACGCCCAGGCCGCCGAACTCCCCTCGCTCGGAGCCCGCCTGCCCGAGATCAAGGAGTACCTGCGCGGCGGCAACCCGCTGATCCGCTCCGCCGAGGAGATGATCAAGACCACGCCGCCCGGCCGGGGTTCGCGTCTGCTCCGGATCGTCGAGGAGAACCCGGTCTACGCCGCCTGCGCCCGCCCGATCGCGCTGGACGAGGGCTCGGTGCGGCTGCTGGCGACCGGCGCCTTCACCGAGGCGGACCTCGGGGTCGCCTGCTACCACTCCAAGGTCGGCGCGGTCGAGCTGCTGCTCAACCACCTGGTCGACGGCCGGGACGAGTACGTGGTCACCGACATGACCGCGGGCTCCGACTCCTTCGCCTCCGGCCTGTTCACCCGCTTCGACCTGACCTTCCTGGTCGCGGAACCGACCCGCAAGGGCGTCTCGGTGTACCGCCAGTACAAGGACTACGCACGCGACTTCGGTGTGCAGCTGCGGGTGATCGGCAACAAGGTCCAGGGCCCGGAGGACGTCGAGTTCCTGCGCCGCGAGGCCGGCGACGACCTGCTGGCCACCTTCGGCCACTCCGACTGGGTGCGCCGGCTGGAGCAGGGCGCCGAGCCGCCGCTGCGGACGCTGGAGCCCGGCAACCGGGCCGTGCTGGAGCGGCTGCGCGCCGAGGCCGACGCCGCCCACGACCTGCGTGACCCGCGCCGCTACACCGAGCAGGCCGTCCTCTTCCACCTCCGCAACGCCGAGAGCTGGGCCAACGCCAAGGTGGGCGTCGACCTCGCCACCCAGGTGGACCGGGGCTTCGTGCTCGGCGGCGAACAGCCCGCGACGGCGGGCGCGCACGCCTGACGGACGCCGCCGGCCGCTCTCCGGCGGGCCTGCACCGAACGGGCTGCGGCTCCTCCCCGCGCAGGGGGAGGAGCCGCAGCCCGTTTCTCGTGCCACCCGCCCGGCCGCGCACGCCGGATATGCCTGCCCGTCAGCAGATTCCCATCGGTTCGACTACCACCCAATGGGGTGAACCAGGGCCCTTCCCCCTGTCGCCCGAGATGACGCTGTGCAAAGCTTTCATTACCCTCGGTTTACCGAGTCTTGATGGTCCTCTCCGAGGCATGCCCGCCCTCGCCTCCTCGAGGCCCGCTGATGGTCCACGGCCCGGCCGGTGACACCCGCACTCCCCGCCGCGCCCGCGCCATCCCGCCACACCGTCGCGACCCACGACAGCCGATCCGGCTCCCCGAGCCGCACAACCGGACTCACCACCGGACCTGACTGCGTTCGCTCCCCCGGAAAGACGGGAAGACAATGACCCTCGACATCTCCAGCGCCCCCATCGCCTCCGACACCACCGACCACGCCCCACCCGGCCCGTCCTCCCGCACCCGGTGGATGCAGGACCTCTCCGCCTCCCTGGTGGTCTTCCTGATCGCCGTGCCGTTCTCCCTCGGCATCGCCCTGGCCACCGGCGCCCCGCTCACGGCCGGCCTCGCCGCGGCGGCCGTCGGCGGCATCGTGGTCGGCGTCTTCGGCGGCACCCCCCTCCAGGTCAGCGGCCCCTCCGCCGCGCTGACCGTGATCACCGCGGGGCTGATCTCCCAGTACGGCTGGCAGGCCACCTGCGCCATCACACTCGCCGCCGGGCTGCTCCAACTCCTGCTCGGCGTACGCCGGGTGGCCCGAACGGCGCTCGCCGTCTCGCCCGCCATCGTGCACGGCATGCTGGCCGGCGTCGGCCTCACCATCGCCATCGCCCAGCTGCACGTCGTCCTCGGCGGCTCGCCGCAGAGCTCGGCCCTCGCCAACCTGCTGGCACTGCCGAGCCAGCTGGCGGGCCCGCACCCGGCCGCAATGGCCGTCGGCGCACTCACCGCGGCCGTCCTGCTCGGCTGGCCACGGCTCGGCCGACTCCCGGGCAGGGCCGGCGAGTTCGGCACCCGGCTGGCCAAGCTGCCGGGCCCGCTGGCGGCCGTCGCCGCCGCGACGGCCCTCGCCATGGCCCTCGGCCTGCAGCTGGCCCGGGTCGAGCTGCCCGCCTGGGAGCCGCACGACCTCGTCCCCGACCTGCCGCACGGGCCGCTCGCCGCGATCCTGGCCGCCGTGCTGACCGTCACCGCCGTGGCGAGCGTCGAGTCCCTGCTCTCCGCCGTCGCGATCGACCGGATGTCGCACCGCACCGGGGACCTCGACCGCGAGCTCCGCGGCCAGGGCATCGCCAACATGGTCAGCGGCCTGCTCGGCGGCCTGCCGATCGCCGGCGGCGCCGTGCGCAGCACGGCCAACGTCCGGGCCGGCGCGCAGAGCCGCTGGTCCTCGATCCTGCACGGCGCCTGGGTGCTCGCCGCGGCGCTGGCGCTCACCGGCGGACTGCGCCGGATCCCGCTCGCCGCCCTCGCCGCCCTGGTCCTGGTCGTCGGCCTGCAGATGGTGAGCTTCGCGCACATCCGCAAGGTGCACCGGCACCGGGAATTCCCGGTCTACCTCATCACCGTGCTCGGCGTGGTGCTGCTCGGCGTCCTGCCGGGCGTCGCCATGGGCGCGGCGACGGCCGTCCTGCTCGCGCTCTACCGCCTGACCCGCGCCCACGTGGACGTCCTGGCCGGCCCGGACGGCTCGGTCACCGTCCAGACGCACGGCCCGCTCACCTTCACCACCGTGCCCCGGCTGAGCCGCGCGCTGGCCGGCATCCCCGCCACCACCGAGGTGACGGTCGTCCACGACGGCTCCTTCCTCGACCACGCCGCGTACGAGACGCTGCACAGCTGGCGGGCAGGACACCAGGCGGCCGGCGGCCGGGTCACGATGGTGACGCGCCGCCAGGACGACGAGGTCCTCGACCCGGACGGGACGGTCCGGACGGGCAGCTCCCCCGGCCCGCACCGCTGCCGGGCCTGGACTCCATGGGTCGGACACCACTGCATCGAACAGCAGGAGGATCCGCACGGCCGGCTGCTGGACGGCGTGCGGGGGTTCCAGCTGCACACCGCCCCGCTGATCCGCCCGGAGCTGGCCCGGCTCGCCCGGGAGGGACAGACACCCTCCCAGCTCTTCCTGACCTGCGCGGACTCGCGGATGGTCACCAGCATGATCACCAACAGCGGTCCCGGCGACCTCTTCACCGTGCGCAACGTCGGCAACCTGGTGCCCGCGCCGTTCGAGCCCGGCGCGAACGACGACTCGGTGGCCGCCGCCGTGCAGTACGCCGTCGAGGTGCTGGAGGTACGGTCCATCACGGTCTGCGGCCACTCCGGCTGCGGCGCCATGAAGGCCCTGCTGGACGGCGTGCACGAACAACCGGGGCCGCCGACCGCACTGGCCCGCTGGCTACGCAACGGCCGCGGCTCGCTCGACCGGCTGCGCCGCGTCCCCGCCGAGTTCACCGCCCGGCCGGCGGTCGACCTGGTCGAACAGCTCTGCATCACCAACGTGGTCCAGCAGCTCGACCAGCTGCTGGCGAACCCCGCGGTGGAGCGCCGGGTCGCCGAGGGCGCGTTGCGGCTGGTGGGGATGTACTTCGACTTCGCCACCGCCCAGGCCTACGTGCTCGACCGCGAGAGCAACCGGTTCAGCCCGGTCGAGGCGTTCGAGGCCGGATCGGCCGGCTCGGTGCCCTGCGACACGCCCGAGCGGGTGCAAGAAATCGAACAGGCCTCCGGGGCCGGCCTCACCACCACGGCCGGAGGCGACCCCCGGCTGGCCGCGTGACAGCAGGCCCGCGCCCCACCAGGCGTACCAGGGGCGCGGGCCGCCCCCAGTTCGGCCAACCCGTTCGACTCTCGATCAAAGGTCTACACCAATTCCCAGGAGCCTCTTGTCAACAGACCGCTTCGCCTGGTGAGCTGTGCGCTGGGACACACGGGACAATCCCCACGCACGGGAACGATCCCGATCATGACTCGATGAGGAGTGCGCGTTGAGCAACGAGAGCCTGGCCAACCTGCTCAAGGAGGAGCGGCGTTTCGCCCCGCCGGCAGAGCTCGCCGCAGCCGCCAACGTCACCGCGGCCGCGTACGCGCAGGCCTCCGAGGACCGTCTGGGCTTCTGGGCCGAGCAGGCCCGCCGGCTGTCCTGGGCCGTGGAGCCCACCGAGACGCTCGACTGGTCGAACCCGCCGTTCGCCAAGTGGTTCGCCGACGGCCGGCTCAACGTGGCCTACAACTGCGTCGACCGCCATGTCGAGGCCGGGCACGGCGACCGGGTCGCCATCCACTTCGAGGGCGAGCCCGGCGACAGCCGCGCGATCACCTACGCCGAGCTGAAGGACGAGGTCTCCCGCGCGGCCAACGCCCTGCTGGAGCTCGGCGTCACCAAGGGCGACCGGGTCGCGGTGTACCTGCCGATGATCCCCGAGGCCGTCGTCGCGATGCTCGCCTGCGCCCGGATCGGCGCCACCCACTCCGTGGTCTTCGGCGGCTTCTCCGCCGACGCGGTCGCCTCCCGGATCCAGGACGCCCGGGCGAAGCTGGTCATCACCGCCGACGGCGGCTACCGCCGCGGCAAGCCCTCCGCCCTCAAGCCCGCCATCGACGAGGCGCTGACCAAGGCCGACGGCGTCGAGCACGTCCTGGTGGTGCGCCGCACCGGCCAGGAGACCGCCTGGACCCAGGGCCGCGACGTGTGGTGGCACGAGATCACCGCACGCCAGAGCGCCGAGCACACGGCGGAGCCGATGGAGGCCGAGCACCCGCTGTTCATCCTCTACACCTCCGGCACCACGGGGAAGCCGAAGGGCATCCTGCACACCTCCGGCGGCTACCTCACCCAGGCCGCGTACACCCACCACGCCGTCTTCGACCTCAAGCCCGCGACCGACGTGTACTGGTGCACCGCCGACATCGGCTGGGTGACCGGCCACTCGTACATCGTGTACGGCCCGCTGGCCAACGGCGCCACCCAGGTGGTCTACGAGGGCACCCCGGACACCCCGCACCAGGGCCGGTTTTGGGAGATCGTGCAGAAGTACGGCGTCACCATCCTCTACACCGCGCCGACCGCGATCCGCACGTTCATGAAGTGGGGCGACGACATCCCCGCCAAGTTCGACCTCTCCTCGCTGCGGGTGCTGGGCAGTGTCGGCGAGCCGATCAACCCCGAGGCGTGGGTCTGGTACCGGGAGCACATCGGCGCCGGCAAGGCCCCGATCGTGGACACCTGGTGGCAGACCGAGACCGGCGCGATGATGATCAGCCCGCTGCCCGGTGTCACCGAGACCAAGCCCGGCTCCGCCCAGCGCGCCCTGCCCGGCATCGCGGCCACCGTCGTCGACGACGAGGCCCGCGAGGTCCCCAACGGCTCCGGCGGCTACCTCGTCCTCACCGAGCCCTGGCCCTCCATGCTCCGCACCATCTGGGGCGACGACCAGCGCTACCTCGACACCTACTGGTCGCGCTTCGAGGGCCGCTACTTCGCCGGTGACGGGGCGAAGAGGGACGAGGACGGCGACATCTGGCTGCTCGGCCGGGTCGACGACGTCATGCTGGTCTCCGGCCATAACATCTCCACCACCGAGGTCGAGTCCGCCCTGGTCGGCCACCCCGCCGTCGCCGAGTCCGCCGTGGTCGGCGCCACCGACGCCACCACCGGCCAGGCCATCGTCGCCTTCGTCATCCTGCGCGGCACCGCCACCGACAGCCCCGAACTGGTCGAGGAGCTGCGCGCCCACGTCGGCCGGACCCTCGGCCCGATCGCCAAGCCCAAGCAGATCAAGGTCGTCGGCGAGCTGCCCAAGACCCGCTCCGGCAAGATCATGCGCCGCCTGCTGCGCGACATCGCCGAGGGCCGCGAGGTCGGCGACACCACCACGCTGGCCGACAGCACGGTGATGAACCTGATCCAGTCCCAGCTCCCGCCCGCGGGCAGCCAGGGCTGACACCCGGACAGCACCGTGCCCCGGGTCATGATCATTGCTCGGGGCACGGACGACTTATCGGGCAGTTACACGTGCTCGGCAGGATGTGGTTCCAGCCGGACCGGGCGGGTCCCCGACGACCCGCCCGGACGGCCGACGGGCCGGCCGACAGCCGGTCCGGGACACCGACCAGCACCCTTGAGCACCGATGCCTGAACTCACCGCCCTGAAGTCCGCCCCCACCACCGCGCACTCCCGCACCCCTGCCGCCGGCCCGGCCGCCGGCGGACCGCACCGCCGGTCCGACGACCCCCTGCTGATCGGCCGGGACCGTGAACTCGACGCCCTGGAAGGACTGTTGCGGCAGGGTGCGGCGGCCGGCACGTCCGTCCTGATCCAGGGCGGATTCGGCACCGGCAGGACCGCCCTGCTCCGCGAGGCGCTCGGCCGGGCCCGTCGCGACGGCGACACCGTCCTGTCGGCCTGGGCGGACCCGTCCGAGCAGGGGGTGGAACTCGGCATCGCCCGCCAGCTCTTCGAGCCGGCGCTCGGCGCCGCCGGCGGTACCGGCACCCCGCTCACCGGACCGGCCGCGCACGCCGCCGGCCACCTCTGGCCGGACGGCCCCGCGGCGCCGGACACGCCCGCCGGCGAGCCGTCCGCCGGCGACCCGACCGCCGCGACGCTGACCGGGCTGTTCCGGCTGACCGCGCACCTCGCCGCCCGCGGCCGGCTCGTCCTCGGCGTCGACGACCTGCAGTGGGCCGACCGGGCCTCCCTGCTCTGGCTGCAGCGCCTGCTCCGCCGGGCCGACGAGCTGCCGGTGGTCGTCATCGCCACCGTCGGCCCCGCACCGGCGACGGCCGGCCCGGACGTCCTCGGCCGGCTGGCCCCGCTCTTCCGGCACCGGGTCGCGACGGCCGCCCTCGACGCGGAGGCCGTCGCCGCCGTCACCGAGAAGGTCCTCGGCGCGCCCGGCGACGCCCCCTTCCACGACGCCGTACGGACCATGACGGGCGGCAACCCGTTCCTGCTGCACACCCTGCTGCGCACGGTCCGGGCCTCCGGGGCGGCGCCCGACGCGGAGACCGCCGCCCGGATCACCCGGTTCGTCCCGGCCGACACGGGCCGGGCCCTCCACCCCCTCGTCACGACCGCAGGACCGCACACCCTGGACGTCGCCCAGGCCGTCGCCGTCCTCGGCGACACCCCGGCCCTCGACGTGGTCGCCGCCGCCACCGGCCTGCCGGAGCCGGCGGTCCTGGACGCCGTCCACGCACTGGAGCGGACCGGCCTGATGCGCCGCAGCGGGCACGCCGCCGCCTTCGTCTGCCCGATGATCGGGGCCGCGCTCGCCGACGACGTCCTCCCCAGCATCCGGCAGGACGTGCACGTGCGCGCCGCCGAGCTGATGCTGGCCCAGGGCGCGCCCGCCGAGCGGACGGCCGTCCACGCCGTCCACGCGTCGCTGGGCCTGCCCTGGGTGCCCGAGGTGCTGGAGCGCGCCGCCGCGGAGGCGATGCGCACGGGCGCCACCGGCCGCGCGGCCGAACTGCTGCGCCGCGCGCTGCGCGAGCCGCTGGAGGACGAGCTGCGGGCCACCCTGGTGATCCGGCTGGGCGAGGCGGGCCTCGCCTTCGACGTCCCGGAGGCGGTCCGCAACCTCTGGCTGGGGCTGGACCTGTCCCGTGACCCGGCCGAACGGGCCGCCACGGCGCGCCTCCTGGCCGGCGCCCTGTTCGCCGTGGACCGCTACCCGGAGGGACTGGCCGTGCTCGAACGCACCGCCGCCTCGCTGCGCGGGACCGACCCGGCGCTCGCCCTGCGGCTGGAGGTCGACCAGGTCTACGCCGGCCTGCACGAGGTCGAGTCGGCACCGGGCGTGCTGCCCCGGCTGGCGGACCTGCGGATCGAGGACGCGGCCGGCACCTCGGCCGAGCGTCCGCTGGCCGCGCTGCTCGGCCTGCGCGCGATCATGCACGGCGAATCGCCGGCCGAGGCCGTCACCCTGGTGCGGCAGGCGCTCACCCACGGGATGAACCCGGCGGACGACGAGTCCTTCGTCTACTCGGGCGCCGTGCTCCTCCTCGGGGCCACCGGCGAGACGGAGCTCGCCCTCGACTACGCCGACGCGGCGGTGGAACAGGCCCGGACCCGCGGCTCCGCCTTCACGCTCGCGCACAGCCGCATCATCCGGGCCGCCGTCTACGGCCAGCTAGGCCGGGTGCCGGAGTGCCAGGACGAGGCGGAGGCCGCCCTGGTGGCGCTCCGGGAGATCGGCGTCGGCCCGTGCCACAGCCACAGCGTCCTCGCGGCGGCCACCCTGGCCGACGCGCTCGTCCTGCAGGGCCGGCTCGACGAGGCGCAGGAGGTCCTGGAGCACGCCGGCCTGACCGCCGGCCTGAACGGCCACTGGATCAACGACTGGGTCCACCTGGTCCGCGGCCGGCTGCGGGCGGCCCAGGGGCGGCCCGAGGAGGCGATCGCCGACTTCCGCGAGTGCGGCCGGCGCACCGCGGCCCGGGGCATGCGCTGCCCGTGGATCTACCCCTGGCGCTCCGAGGCCGCCGTCGCCCACGCCGCGCTCGGCGAGCACGGGCGGGCCCGGGCCCTGGCCGCGGAGGAGCTGGAACTCGCCCGGGAGTGGGGGGTGCCCGAGCACGTCGGCGTGGCCCTGCGCGCGCTGGCCCTCGCCACCGGCGGCCCGGAGGGGCTGGACCTGCTGCGCGAGGCCGTCCGGACGCTGGCCGGCACACCGGGCCGGTCCCGGCACGCCCAGGCCCTGGGCGATCTCGGCGCCCAGCTGCGCCGCGCCGGGCGGGTGCCGGAGGCCCGGGCCTGCCTCCAGGAGGCGGTCACCGCGGCGCACCGCTGCGGCGCCGCGCTGGTGGCCGACCGCGCCCTGGACGAACTCCGCGCGGCCGGCGACCGCCCCCGCACCCGGTCCTTCCACGGGCCCGCCGCGCTGACCCCGGCCGAGCACCGGGTGGCGGGCCTGGCGGCCAAGGGCATGACCAACCGGGAGATCGCCCAGCACCTGTTCGTCGGCCTGCGCACGGTGGAGGTCCACCTGACCCACGTCTACGGCAAGCTCGGCATCGACGGCCGCCCCGGGCTGGCCGACGCGCTCGCCCCGTCGGCCAGCCCTTAGCTAGGCGCGGGTGCGGGCGAGCAGGTCGAGCGCCGCGGTCTCCGTGTCCTGCCGGTACAGCCGGCGGCTGGCCGTGACGGCCTGCTCGGCCCGCTCCGCCGCCTCGGCCGGCCGGCCCGCGTCCAGGTGGCAGTTGGCGAGGTGCAGCAGGGCCATCGGCTCGAACACCAGGAAGCCGTGCGCGGCGGCCAGCGCCAGGCCCTGCTCGTGCAGCGCGATCGCGCGGTCGGTCTCGCCGAGGCCGCGGGCCGCGCGCCCGGCCGAGTGCAGGGCGTAGACCTCGCCGAACGGGTCGTCGACGGAGCGGAACAGGGCGAGGCTCTGCTCGGCCGCGCTGGCGGCCGTCCCGGGATCGCCGAGGGCCAGGTGCCAGACGACGCTGGTGGCCAGGGCGTTCGCCTTGGTCCAGTCGCTGTGGCAGTCCTCGGCCAGGCGGACCGTCTCGGCGTGCAGGACCAGCGACTCGTCGGTGCGCCGCCGCAGGTGGGCGATCATGGCGCAGACGTTGGTGACCTCGGCGAGCACGGGCAGGTCCCCGCAGTCCCGGGACCGCGTGGCCGCCTGCGCGGTGACCGGCTCGGCCTCGTCCAGCAGGCCGAGCTGCATGAGCCCCCCGCCGAGCATGTAGCCGGCCCGGCCCTCGGACCGGGCGTCGCCCCGCTCGGCGGCCTGCCGCATCGTGCGGCGGCAGACGTCGACGATCGCGCCCCACCGGAACCCGTTCTCCAGGTGCGGGTCGAGGGCGAGCAGCAGGTCGGCGACGACGCGGTGGGCACCGGCGATGTCGAGCGCCTGCTCGGAGAGGGAGAGGAGGTTCCCGCCCTCCTCGTCCAGCCAGCGGCGGCCGGCCGCGCGGTCGGGCGTCGCCGAACCGGTCACGGCCACGTCGCGCAGGACGTCCGGCACGGCGTGGCCGGGGCGCACGGCGCGGTAGGCGTCGGTCGCCGTCGCGACGGCCTGCTCGACCATCCGGAGGATGAGGCCGGCGCGGACCGCCTCCGGGTCGAGCTGCTCGGCCCGGGCCTGGGCGAACAGGCGCAGCAGGTCGTGGTACCGGTAGCGGTCGGGCGCCGGGGACTCCAGCAGGCCGGCGTGGACGAGGTCCTCCAGGACGTCCAGGGTGGAGCCCTCGCCGAGTTCCAGGGCCGCGGCGGCGGCCGGCAGCGACAGGTCGGCGGTCTGCGGGACGGCCAGCAGCCGGAAGGCGCGCGCGGCGGCTGCGGGCAGCTGGTCGTAGCTGAGCTGGAAGCACGCCTCGACGGCCAGGTCGTGGACGCTCAGCTCCGCCAGCCGCTGCCGCCGGTCGGCCAGCCGTTCGCCGATCGCGGCGAGCGGCCAGTCCGGGCGCAGGGCGCTGCGGGCGGCGACGATCCGGATCGCCAGCGGGAGGTGGCAGCAGGCTTCGAGCAGGTCGCGGGCGGCCTCGGGCTCCGCGGCGACGCGCGGCCGGCCGGCGATCCGGGAGAACAGTTCGAGCGACTCGTCCGGCTCCATGACGTCCAGGTCCACCTGCCGGGTGGGGGCCAGGCCGAGCAGGTTCGAGCGGCTGGTGACGAGGACGGTGCTGTGCTCGGAGCCGGGCAGTAGCGGACGCAGCTGGGCGAGGTCGCGGGCGTCGTCCAGCACGACCAGGACGCGGCGGTCGGCGAGCAGTGAGCGGAACAGCGCCGACCGCTCCTCGGTCTGGTCGGGGACGGCGCTCTCGGGGACACCCAGCGACCGGAGGAAGTGGACCAGGACCGCCCCGGGGTCCATCGGGTCGGGGCGGCCGCCGCGCAGGTTGACGTAGAGCTGCCCGTCGGGGAAGCGGTGGCGGACCTGCCGGGCGAGGTGGACGGCCAGCGCCGTCTTGCCGACGCCGCCCATGCCGGCGACGGCGACGATGGTGGGCGCGAAGGCGGGCGGCTTCTCCACCAGCGCCACCAGGGACCGGAGCAGCTCCCGGCGGCCGGTGAACTCCGAGGCGTCCGCGGGCAGTTGCTCGGGGCGCGGGCGGCTCGGCCGCTGACCGGGGGCGGCGGCGGCCGGTGCGTTCGGTGCTGCCGGCGCGTTCGGCGCAGCCGGTGCGGTGAGCCCGGGGTCGCCCTGCCGGATCCGCTCGTGCAGTTCGCGCAGCGGCAGGGTCGGCTCGACGCCCAGCTCGGCGTCCAGGGCGCGGCAGGTGCCGGCGAACGCCGCCAGGGCCTCGGCCGGCCGCCCGCTGCGGTACAGCGCCGTCATCAGCAGCGCCGCGAGCCCTTCGTGCAGCGGGAACTCCTTCGCCAGGGTGGCGAGTTCGTCCACCAGCTCGGTGTGGCGGCCGAGTTCCAGGCCGAGTTCGAGGCGCTCGTGCAGGACGGCGAGGCGGAGCTGGGCGAGCCGTTCCCGCTGCCGCTCGGCGTGGCCGCCGGGAAGGCCCGCCAACGGCTCACCCGCCGGCAGGTCCAGCGCCCGGCCCAACTGCGCGGCGGCTCCGGCGGCATCACCCTCCGCCCGGAGCCGGGCGGCGTCCTGCGCCAGTCGCTGGAAGACCGCGAGGTCCGTCCCGTCGGGCGCGAGCCGCAGGGCGTAGCCGCCGCCCACCGAGACCAGCACCTGCGGTGCGGTGCGGTCCTCCTCCAGCGCGGAGCGCAGCCCGGAGACGTGGTTGCGGATCGCGGCGACGGCGTGGTTGGGCAGCGCCTCGCCCCACAGGCCGTCGATCAGCTCCTCGGTGGTGACGGCGCGGCCGTCGGCTCCCGCGAGCATGGCCAGCACCGCGCGCCGCTGGGCCGGGCCGAGCGGGAGTTCGGCGTCGCCGCGCCACGCCCGCACCGGTCCGAGCAGGGATATCCGAATGCCGGTCACGTGTCTTCCGTCCGTCCGTTCCTGGTCCGCCCGCCGCGGCCGGACGGCCGGGACGAGACGGGGCGAGACGGGCCAACCTACCTGTTCTCCACCAGGACGGACGTTCCCCGGGGGCGGACGGCGTGCCGGACGGGCATGGGACAATCCCACCGGAGCCGCCGGTATCGGTCGGATCCGGGCGATGACGGTGACACGGCACGGCACAGCACGGCACGGCACAGCGGGGCGGCGTCGGTCAGAGGGGCGAGCGAGGGACATGGCGGGGCTGCGGATCTCCGTGCTGGGGCCGGTTCGGGTCCGGTACGGCGGCCGGGACGTCCCGGCGGGCTCCGGGCAGCGCCAGGCGGTGCTGGCAGCGCTGGCCCTGCGCGCCGGGCAGGTGGTGACGGCCGACGAACTGGCCGGTCTGGTCTGGGGGGAGAGCGCGCCGGCCTCGGTCGGCGCGGTGGTGCGCAACCACATCTCGAAGCTGCGGGCCGCCATCGGCACCGCCGGAGGTGACGCGGCGTCGGTCCTGGTGTCCCGGGGCGGCGGCTACGCCCTGCAGCTCGCGGAGGACGGCCTGGACGCCGGGGAGTTCGCCCGCAAGGCGTGGGTCACGGAACGGTTCACCGAGGCCGAGATCAACGCGGCCCCGCACCTCCGGGTGACCACCCTGGTCCGCTGACCG